>JABWAJ010000659.1 GCA_013361075.1 Saprospiraceae bacterium
TAAAATGACGATCCCAGTTGCTGCAGGCTGTGGCAGTGGTAAAGCCATCGGGGTCAAGCGGTCCGGCAAAAAAATCGGGCTTGCTGTCGCTGCGGTAGGTAACCGCGGCCAGTTTGATGTTTCCGGCGGGTTCTATCCCTCCGATCCACAGCGAACCGGCGAATATGGTAGCCGGGTTGGCCTGGCCGGCCTGGTAGTTTGGAAAGAACTGAGCATCGCTGAAATCCCAGAACAGGTCGCCGCCGTTGAGGAGCCGCGCACGGATATTGTTCCCGTGAATGTCGATCTGGGATTGGGGGTTGGTACAGGGCTGCGCGTGGAGCGCGAGCGTGCCGGCACACAGGCAGGCGAATAAGAACACACTTTTCATAGAGGTTAAATTTTAAATCAGGGTTAACCTGATTTTTAATGAAACTAAAATTTTTTCCACCTAATCAACAAACTACTCAAAGAGCATGCCCTGCCTGGGAGGCTGTTTTTCAACCCGGGGACCGCGCAATAAAGCGCCGGGGATAAGCTTGGAAAATGTTTCCGCGGCAAAAACCGCCAGGTCGGGCGCCAGCAGGTTGTCCGGTTCATGGCAAAAGAAATACACCTCCCGCAAGCCCTGCTCAAACCATAGATTCAAACGCGCCGCCCAATCCTGAATCCGGCTGAAATCGGTCGGATGCAGGGCGTTGCCAACAAAACGGATCAGTACCCGACCCGTGGTCAGTCGCAGATGGCACACGTCGCGACGACCTGCCACATCGGTGATGACCGTCGAAACCCGGTGTTGTCCGAGCATTTGAAAATAATCTTCGGCGGCAGCTGAGTGCTGAAAAAACGATTCGTGGCGTACCTCTACCGCCAGCGGTATGGCAGCGGGAAAGCCATCCAGGAACCGTTCCAGCACCGGCAAGTTTCGCACGCTGAACTGCGGTGGCAACTGGATAAAACAACAGCCCAGCCGTTCGCCCAATTCGCCGATCGCCGTGCAAAACAAATCGATCTCCCGCCCGGAAAGGCCCAGGTCGCGGGCATGACTGATGGTTTGCGGTATTTTCGGACAGTACCGGAAATCGGCAGGCACTTCTTCCCGCCAACGCGCCACGGTACCGGCATCCGGGATGCGGTAGTGGGTGGTATTGTGTTCGATCGTATTAAACTGGCGGCCATAGTGCAACAAAAAATCCCGCTCCTTAGCCTCTGCCGGATACCAGCGCCCCACCCAGGGTTTCATATTGTACCCGGTGGCGCCAAGGTACAGGGCCGGCGGCGCCGTCCGGGGCGGTAAGGCGCCGAGTACCGCCGCGTTTTCCGGCGGATCGGATCGCAGGGCGAAGTCGACGTGATCGACGGAAGGAAGTTTACCAAAGTCCATCTACCGTAGCGCAGGTTGTTGTTTTATGCCGGAAACATATTTCCATTTGGGACGCTAATGCAAGAAGGATAGCAAAAAAATATTTGGGGAATGTGTGAATACGGCCATTGACCGTGTGAACGTACTTCCGGCCAAACGTTTCTTTAAAGCCACAAAACGAGCCGGAAAGAAAAAGACCACTCCAGACAACTTGCGTCTGAAATGGCCTTTAACGGTCTGAAATTTTCCTGATGTTTTATATTTTGACAATGCAGCAGGAAGTTATGTGCGTCAGCTTGCCGAGCCCAACGAACCAAACATTGCAAACAAAAGTATTATCCGAGTATTGAATGCCGACAACCTGAACACTTCGGGCGATGCCTCTCCTTATGGCGATGGTATTTTTGATTATGTTGAAGGCATAACCGTGAACAGCCAGACAGGAAGAATAATACTGCCCTCAGTAGAGCCGTTTGGTCGTTATCTGGAGTCGAAGTTTCAGAGTGCTACCACTGCATCCAAGTATGTGTTTAAAGAGTTGTACGACTCTACCAAGACGGTGGCTCTTGCACAGGGAAAGAATAAGTTTAAGCTGAAAGGTTCGTATCAAAGTTCATCGGGTTCGGAGATATCTCTCAATGCTGTGAACATTCCGCAAGGCTCTGTGAAAGTAACAGCAGGAGGTACGGAACTGGTGGAAAATCAGGACTACACGGTGGATTATAATCTGGGTCGTGTAAAAATCATCAACACTTCTGTTTTAAATTCAGCAACACCAATTAAAGTTTCATTAGAGAGCAACTCACTGTTTTCTGTTCAGTCAAAAACTTTGATGGGCTCGCGATTTGATTATAAGATAAGTAAAGATTTTGCTATTGGTGGAACTGTGCTTCACCTCAACGAAAGACCCATCACACGAAAAGTGAACATTGGTGACGAGCCAATTTCAAACACCATGTTGGGTTTTGACGGAACGTATAGAACCAAGTCGCGCTTTATTACTAAGATGATTGACAAAATTCCTTTTATCAATACCAAGGAGATGTCGTCAGTTTCGCTCAACGGAGAGTTTGCTTACTTAATCCCCCGCCACAGTAAGGCAATAGGTAAAAAAGGAAATGCATACATTGATAATTTTGAAGGAACACAGAGCACCATTCCACTGAACATTGCGGGTCAGTGGTCAATTGCATCAGTTCCGCGTTTTCAATCCACTTTATTTCCTGAGTTTGATTATGTAGCCAGCACACATGATACACTGGGCTATGGATACAACAGAGCAAAAATTGCATGGTACAATGTGGACCCTACTGCATTTTACAGAAGCAACAGCACGGTATCGTTGTCGGCTGCAGAGAGAAGTAACCACAACGTAAGGCAAATCAGCGAAAAAGAATTATTCCCAAAACGTCAGTATAGCAACGG
>JABWAJ010000660.1 GCA_013361075.1 Saprospiraceae bacterium
CTGTTTCGTCTCGCTTCAACACGTGCAGGCCACGATAGACCGGGCTGAACGGACGTTTCACTTCAGGATAGCGAACGGTATTTGTTTTCTTAAAAAAATGCTTCAGGGTAATGGCCATCCCCCCGAAAATAGCCGGCAGGTACAGGCGCTCCCAAAAGGTCATTTTTTTGTTGACCACCACTTTTGAACGATTCGTTAAAGAGGCCATTTTTTTAGCTGTTTGATGTTAGACATCAGATATTAGATGTTAGACAGTAGAGGTTGGATATTAGCCATCAGATTGGATTGACAGGGAGCCATACATTCGTTGGCATCCTTGAAAATCGAACCTTCCATGTTTGAAGCCATTCTATCTATCTCTTTCATCTCCTTACCTGTAGCTTACATTTTTGTACTTAAAAGAATAAATCCACCGGTTCCGACCATGTTCAAAATGGCAAGCGGAATCAGCACTTTCCAGCCTAAGTGCATCAATTGATCATAGCGGAAGCGGGGTAGCGTCCAACGAATCCACATGAAGATGAACAGGAACAGGAAAATTTTCACAAACAGAACGACAATGCCCAGGATGCTGACCACATTTTCGGGCAAACCCAGGGAATGCATGTACGGGAAGTGATACCCTCCAAAATACACAGTAGAAATTACTGCTGCCGAAATGAACATGTTGATGTACTCCGCAAACAGGTAAAAGCCCAGTTTCATGCTGCTGTACTCCGTATGGTACCCTCCGATCAGCTCGGTTTCACATTCCGGTAAATCGAACGGTGCCCGGTTGCATTCGGCTAAAGCACAGATGAAAAAAATCAGAAACCCAAGCGGCTGGTAAAATACATTCCAGACCCCGGCTTGCTGCTCTACAATTTCGCGAACACTCAGCGAACCGGTAAGCATGACAATGGCAATCAAGGATAAGCCCATGGCGAGTTCGTAACTAATCATTTGCGAACTTGCCCGTATGGCTCCAAACAGAGAATACTTGTTATTGGAAGACCAGCCTCCGACCATAATTCCGTAAACGCCAACGGAAACGAAGCCAACGATGTAGAGAATGCCAATGTCCACGTCTGCGATCTGAAGGTCTATGGTGCGGCCAAAGAGGTGGAGTTGATCTCCCCACGGAATTACTGCGCCGGTCATACAGGCGGTGAACATAGCGATACCCGGCCCCAGAATGAACAGTATCCTCACTGATTCTGCAGGAATGAAATCTTCTTTAAAAAACATTTTTCCCGCATCGGCCAGGGGCTGTAAAATCCCGAATGGTCCGGCCCGGTCCGGTCCCAACCGATCCTGCAAAAAGGCAGCTACCTTGCGTTCAAAATACGTCAGGTAGGTTGCAATTAACAGCGTGATGCCGAAAATAATGAGTATGAATATGGTCTTTTCTAATATCATTTTCAGGTTATTATTCCGTTGTTCGTTGTTGGCCGATCGTTGAAGAGCGAGGTCAAAATGCTGTTTAGCTCCGTTTCCTCAAATCTTCAGATCCTCGTAATGATTTTGCGAAATCACCGAGTGGCGGTCAATTTTTCGGGGGCCTTCGATGGTCCAGTCTTCCGGTGCCTTTTTTTCAAAGCGACAGGTATTGCAAATGAATTCTTCTACCTCACCATACTGGTCTTTGCGGCCCGTCACCCGGTAAATGTCCTCTCCAAATTTCCATACCACCACTTTGCCACTGCACGTTGGGCAATCGCGGTGCGCATCAAAGGGGTTGAGAAACCAAACCCGGCTTTTGAACCGGAAAGTTTTGTCAGTTAAGGCACCAACCGGACAAACATCAATGACATTTCCCGAAAAATCATTGTCAATGCTGTTCTGGATATACGTGCCTATTTCGGCCGAATCGCCACGGTGCAATACGCCGTGAACCCGGTTGTCGGTGAACTGATCGGCGGTGTACACGCAGCGGTAGCACAGGATGCAACGATCCATGTGCAATTGAATATTTGGGCCGATGTCAATTTTATCGTAGGTGCGGCGCTCTTCTTCGTAGCGTGTTTTGGAGGTACCGTGCTCGAAAGCCAGGTTTTGCAGGTCGCATTCGCCTGCCTGGTCGCAAATGGGGCAATCCAGCGGATGGTTGATCAGCAGAAACTCCATGACCGACTTCTGGGCCTGGATGGCCTTGTCGCTCTTGGTACGCACGATCATGCCCTGCGTGACAGGTGTCGCGCACGCTGGCATGGGCTTGGGGGCCTTCTCCACATCCACCAGGCACATGCGGCAATTGGCGGCGATGGAGAGCTTCTTGTGGTAACAGAAGTGCGGAATGTAGGTCCCTGCCTTTTCTGCCGCATGCATGACCATGCTGCCTTCGGCAATTTCCACTTTCTGACCGTCAAGTTCGATTTCAACCATATGCTTTTCTCGCGATCAGGCAGAAGCTGCAGCCTGAGAATTCGGGTTCCGGATCATTGCGGCGAATTCCGGCCGGTAGTGCTTGAGCATGGCTCGCACAGGCATGGCCGCTGCATCCCCCAGTGCGCAAATCGTGCGCCCCATGATGTTGCTCGCCACGGAATCCAGCACATCCATGTCGGCAGGACGCCCATCGCCCCGATGAATACGGTCCACCAGTCGCCACAGCCAGCCGGTACCCTCGCGGCAGGGCGTGCACTGACCGCAGCTCTCGTGGGCGTAGAAGGCGTTCAGGTTGCCCAGCGCCTCGACCATGTTGACGGTGTCATCCATCACGATGACGCCGCCGGAGCCGCCCATCGTGCCGGCCGCGGCGAGCGTGTCGAAATCGAGCGGGA
>JABWAJ010000661.1 GCA_013361075.1 Saprospiraceae bacterium
GGTTTTGGTCACATCCCCGAAAGGAATGACAGTTTGAATGATTTCCTTTTTGTTCTTTTTTCCTTCTTTCACCTTGATTTCGTATTCAATGGTGAATTGGTCGTCGCTTACCGCAATAAGTTTTCCGCTTTGTGCAACGCCGGATTTCAGCGAAGCTTCTATGGTACGTCCGATGTTTTGGTGGTACTGCCGCACCAATTTCAACGGCCTGCCCACTCCCGGCGAAGATACTTCCAGTGCGTAGGTATCGCCCAGCCAGCCGGACTCGTCGAGGTGTGCTTCCAGCCAGCGGCTGATCTTTTTGCAACGCTCCAGGGTGATGCCACTGTCTGTATCCACCAGCACTTCTAATTTTTTTGAAGGACTGAGCTTGATGTCCACTAAGAAGCAATCCTTAAAGTCTTCTTCTTCAAATTTTTGCGTCAACAGCGCTGTCAGTTGTGTTTCTACCACGGTATCCCATTTTTGCTCCGCACCTGCCAGGCGCAGAACATCCATTCAGGTTGATTACAGGCACGAAAAAAGGGAACTATCCAGTTCCCTTTCCGCACTAAAATCAATCTTGGTGCAAAGATAAGAAGTTTTTAAAGATTGTGCAAGTAAAAATAACCACACCCATGAATACAGCGCATTTTGAACGTAGTGCTGTTTGAACAAGTAAATAAAAATTGCCTGAAAGTATCTTTTTTGATACCTTTGTAACATGAATTGGTTTGAAGAACTTCCTCCAAATTGCCCTCCAGGTGAGGCGTCCCCTCCGGAAAATTCATTTTTCCGGTTGGGGAGTATCCCGCCGGATGACAGCGACTTTTGGTCGCACCGACGTAGGTTTCCTCACAAGGTTTTTCAAGTTAATGAATGCACCGCCAGATCGCTGTCAGTTTTTGATGACTTAGAGGCAGTCCGGCAGTTGAAAAGGTTACTCCCAGCGATGCGTTCCAGGCCTGTTTTTCAAGTTGATTTGACAAAAAAGGATGGCTTGGTTCAACAAACTGGTAACGACCTTCATCATTTTTCCTGGTGGCGAAGCACGGAATTCAATTTGAACACGGTCAAAGTTTTTGAAAAATGAAAATCTCCTTAACTGTCATAGAAACCCTCATTTGGCATGACACCCCACAGCTGTTCATCGCAAAAGACCTTGTGGGAGGATTTCACCTTTGCCTTGCAGTTGACGATACGGGCGAACTACCTCATTATATTACTGTTGCAATTTCTCAGGCGAGGCTTCAACTATTGAAATCCGGAAAAATTGATTTGCATAGCATATTCGCAAATCCGGAAATGGGTACCTGGTTTCAAATAACATCTTTTGAAGGTAACCAGGCCATCATCGAGCCAATTCCCGAACTAAAACAATTGCCCGAAGAATGGTTGCCCCAGCCTGGTGAGTTTTTGCCATTACAACCACTTCTACGCCCTGAAACTTTTGAGGCTTTGAAAGTCGGCGCAGTTGCCAAAGAAGCAGGTATGAACCCGACCTTACTGCGTCAATATTTAGCCGGGGTCAAACGCCCTTCCCCCGAACAGGCGCGTCGTGTACAAGATGCCCTCCATCGGGTCGCTCAACGATTGCTGGAGGTACGGTTTGTGTAAACGCTCAAACTTTCAAAAAAAAATGAAAATTAATCCTCCCATCTGAAACCAGTATGGCATATCTTTGTTCTTAAGGGGGTTATTGGTTACTCGTTATTGGTTATTGGTTTATTGGTTATTGGTAGTGGGAAAGGATAGGGGGAAATGGATCAACAAACAACCTGGAGCCACCAGTAACCAGTAACTAGTAACCAATCCCCAGTCCCCAGTAACCATCATCATCCACCGTCAACCGTACAACTATGCACATCGAAGACCTGCTGCACCGCGCCCTCAACTTAGATTTCCTGACCGCCGAAGAAGGCGTTTTCCTGTTTGAGCAGGCACCAACTGCGGCGCTCCTGCACGTGGGCAACCGGCTGAGGCAACACCATGTGCCGAACAAAACGGTGACCTGGATCATCGACCGGAATTCCAATACCACCAATGTGTGTGTAGCCAACTGCAAATTCTGCAATTTTTACCGCAGGCCGGGACACGAGGAGTCGTACACCACCAGCATCGAGGAATACAAAGTCAAAATCGAAGAACTGTTCCGCTTCGGCGGCGATCAGTTGTTGTTGCAGGGCGGCCACCACCCCGATTTGGGATTGGATTTTTACTGCACCCTCTTCCGGCAACTGAAAGAACTTTACCCCAACCTGAAACTGCATGCCCTCGGGCCGCCGGAAATCGCCCACATCACCAAATTGGAAAAATCCACACACCGCGAAGTGCTGCAAGCACTCATGGAAGCAGGTCTCGACTCGCTGCCCGGAGCAGGAGCCGAAATTCTCGACGACCGGGTGCGGCGCCTCATTTCCAAAGGCAAATGCGGCGGCCAGGAGTGGCTCGACGTGATGCGTGCCGCCCACCAGCTCCGGCTGACGACCTCGGCTACCATGATGTTTGGCCACATCGAAACAAACCTGGAGCGGATGGAGCATTTTGTAGCCCTGCGCCAGGTGCAATCTGAAAAACCGGCAGACGCCAAAGGCTTCATTGCCTTCATTCCCTGGCCGTTCCAGGACGAAGACACCATCCTGAAAAAAATCCGTCGCGCGCGCAATACCTGCACCGGCGACGAATATGTGCGCATGATCGCCATGAGCCGCATCATGCTGCCCAATGTGACGAACATCCAGGCTTCGTGGCTCACGGTAGGCAAGCAGGTGGC
>JABWAJ010000081.1 GCA_013361075.1 Saprospiraceae bacterium
TGGGTAGATCATACAAATATGCGCAAGAATAAGCTATAAAACAATCAATAGCCCAATTTTAACACATTAACAATCAATAGCTTTGCCCCCTGATAAGTTTTATAAATCAGGTATATCCTTCAATCAACGCCTCACAAGCCTCCTCCAGCATCTGAAAAACCGCTTCAAACCCATTGTCGTCCCAATAGGGATCGGGTACGTCCTCGTCAGAGCCGGCATGCAGAAAATTCATGATCATTTCCACCTTATTCCGGTGGGCTTCTGTGCGCGCCAATCTCAAAATATCACTGCGGTTGGAGGCGTCCATTGCCAGAACCAGGTCGAACTGTTCCAGATCGGCAGCGCGGAGCTGGCGCGCACGCTGGTCGGTGAGGTCAATGCCATGACGCCGGGCTGTTTTTATAGAGCGGTGGTCGGGTAGCTCCCCGGCATGCCAGCCCCCTGTGCCGGCAGAATCTACCTGCCAGTCTAAGCCGCGCGCCCTGATTTTTTCCTTCAGGATTCCCTCCGCCAGCGGCGAACGGCAAATATTGCCCAGACAGACCATCAGAATTTTCATGCGTTGTGTGTTTTCAGCGGCAAGCTATGCATGGATTCTGAATTCTTGCGCATCTGCGAAAAAAAAATATAGCTACGTATTGCAACGTACGATTTTTATCGTACCTTTGTTTTATGAATGAGTTAAATGACAATCCGGACAAAAAGGCAGAACCCACAAAGGCAGAATTAGACATCCTGCAAATACTTTGGGAAGACGGTCCATCGACCGTTCGTGCCGTCAATGAAAAGCTGAATGCACAGAAAAAAGCAGTGCAATACACCTCTACCCTGAAGCAAATGCAGCTCATGGTGGAAAAAGGCATGCTCCTGCGCGACGAAAGCAGCATGAAGCACGTATACAGCGCTGCCATTGGCGAACAGCCGACCAAAAGCGCGTTGCTGGATCGCTTTGTGGACACGATGTACAAAGGCTCCCCATCCAGCCTGATGATGCAGCTGCTGGGCAATAAAAAAACGTCAAAAACAGAATTGGACGCCATCCGGAACCTGCTGGACCAGATGGATTCAGATCAAGCATAAAAATCACCCGATGCACCTGTTTTCAAATCACCCGCTGTTTTCTGACGAGAGCGTCCGGGCCTTTTGCTGGACGCTACTCCACTCCCTTTGGCAAGGCTTGCTACTGGCTTTGCTGGCAGCCCTTGTGCTGTTTTTTACCAAAAAGGCAACACCCGCTGCGCGATACCGCATCCTGGGGCTGCTGCTGCTGCTGTTCCTTGGTGGAGTCTGCCTGACGTTCGGTCTGCAGAGGCAGTACGAACTGGAACAGGCCGCTCATGGGAAACCCGTCATCTTTTTTGAGGGACAAACCTTCGATGAACTGATGAATGGCCAATCGGGAAACGGGGCGCTCTTTGCCGGGTTAGACCGGGAATATTTCGAGGCTGCCGTGGCATTTTTTAATGCTCATGCAGCTTCCATTTGCCTTTTTTGGGCACTTGTTTTTTTATTGAAATGCATGAAAATGGGATTGGATCTGTACCTCATCCGGCGCCTGCGCTACTTCGGCCACGTTGTTCCCGAAATAGCCTGGCAGGAACGTGTCGAAGGCTTAGCGCACAAACTGGGCTTGCAACGCATGCCGGCACTGCTGGAATCCCGGTATGTGCAGGTTCCATCGGTGATTGGCATGCTGAAACCCGTTATTCTTGTACCCTTTGGTATGCTGGCGCAGTTGCCCGCTGAACAGGTGGAAGCCATCCTGCTTCACGAACTGGCTCATATCCGTCGCCGGGATTTTCTGGTGAACCTGCTCCAGCATTTTGCCGAAACCATTTTCTTTTTCAATCCCGGTCTGCTATGGGTTTCTACCCTGTTGCGCGAAGAACGGGAACACTGCTGCGACGAAATGGCCGTAGCCGTTATGAACCACAAATCGGGTTACCTGAAGGCCCTGTTGCATTTTCAGGAGCTTAACTTATCCGGCATTGGCTATGCTGCCGCTTTTCCGGGAACGCACCGCGGGCAATTGTTCTACCGGGTGCAACGCATGCTTGGGCTTGGCAACACTAAAACTTTAAATAACATGGAAAAAATCACCTTGATTGCCTGCGTATTTATGGCAGGGCTTTTCTGGATACTGCCGGTTGACAACGCGCAGGCCCAGACTCAACCTCAGGAAAAACAGCGCATTTCGTCGGTCAACATCAACGGCGACGGCACACCTGAAGAAATACAGGAAATGACCATTCGGGAAGCCAATGGAAAAACCTACGTCCTGAAACGAATAGGTAAAAATATTAAGGAATTGTCTGTTGATGGTCAAAAAGTACCCGAAAGTGAATTTGGCAACTATGCGGAAATGATCAGCAAAATAGATGCTGAGATCAAGGCGGACATGGAACAGGCAGCCCTCGACCGTGAGCAGGCAGCCCGTGACCGTGAGCAGGCGGAACGGGATCGGGCTCAGGCAGAATTGGATCGGGCACAAGCGGACCGCGACCGCGAACAGGCCCAACTAGATATGGAACAGGCCGAACGCGACCGCGTACAGGCAGAATTAGACCGGGTGCAAGGAGACCGTGACCGCGAACAAGCAGAAAAAGACAGAGTACAAGCCAAACGCGATTTCGAGCAAGCCATGCGCGACCGCGAGCAGGCAGAAAAAGATCGGGCGCAAGCCATCCGGGATCGTGAACAGGCGGAAAAAGATCGGGCGCAAGCCATACTTGACCGCCAACAAGCAGAAAGGGACCGGGAACAGGCTATACACGACCGCGAGCAGGCTCAAAAAGACCGCGAAATGATGGAAAGTTTGGTTGGAGAACTGATCAAAGACGGCATCGTTCCGGATAAAAAAAGCCTGAACAGCCTGACACTAAACGACAAAAAAATGGAAGTGAACGGGAAAAAACTCTCCGACGAAGTACACCGGAAATACAAAACGAAGTACGCCAAAGAAGCCAGTTACGAATTCCGTTACCAGGATGGCTACAAAACATCCCGCGTGGGAAAAACGATAGAGTAACCAAACCCGTCACTCCTGCACATAAACCCGCTTCACCCTGGGTGAAATACACGTAAACACCTCGTAAGGAATGGTTTGCAGGGCAGAAGCCAATTCTGTCACGGGCAGGTTATCGCCGAAAATTTCGATTTCATCTCCCTCTTTGGCATCCGGAATTTGCGTGACGTCAATCATGCACATATCCATGCATACGCTGCCAATGATGGGCGCGCGTTTGCCGCCGGCAAGGACACTGAACCGTCCGTTGCCGGCGGCGCGCAATAAGCCGTCGGCATAACCAATGCTGATGGTGGCAATGCGTTTGTCCTGATCGGCCTGCCCCCGCCTTCCATATCCGATGGTGGTACCCGAAACTGCCTGCTTGATTTGAGAGATGGTCGCTTTCAGGGTTAGCACCGGTTTCAAACGCTTGCTGAAAGCGGCTGTCGCACCAATGCCGTACAAGCCAATACCCAGCCGGACCATGTCCATTTGCGCCTGGGGGAAACGCTCGATGCCTCCTGAATTGAGGATGTGCCGGAGTGGGCGGTAGCCGATGCCTTCCGAAATGCGCTCGTAATGTGCCTCAAATTGCCGGATTTGCGAACGCGTAAATTCGTCGTGATCCGGTGCTTCACTCGCTGCAAGGTGGGAAAACATACTCCGGACGCTCAGGTGCGGGTACGCAGCCAGCAATTCCAGCAACGCTTCCAGGTCTTCTGCATCAAAACCCAACCTCCGCATGCCCGTATCCAATTTCAAATGAATGGGTACGGCCCGGCCTGCATCGGCACTGAACTGAGCAAACTGGCGGAGTTGGGCCAGGCTATACATTTCAGGTTCGAGGTCATAGCGCAGCAAGCTTTCGAAAACTGCTTCTTCCGGATTCAGCACCAAAATGGGCAACCGGATTCCCCCCCGCCTCAATTCTGCTCCTTCATCGGCGTACGCCACCGCTAAATAATTTACTTTGTGAAACTCCAGCAACCGCGCCGTTTCCAAACTGCCACTACCATATGCCGCAGCTTTTACCATGGCCATAATTTTGGTATCAGGCTGCAATTTGCCCCGGTAAAGGCGCAGGTTGTACGCCAGCGCACTGAGGTTTACTTCCAGTACAGTGCGGTGCATTTTTTGCGACAAGCGCCGTGCAATCTTTTCAAACGCAAACGGTCGGGCCCCCTTGACAAGGATGACTTCGTTTTGAAATTCGAACTGGTGGCAAATGCGCAAAAACTCGGCGGTTGTTTCATAAAAATGCGACCTGACCGAAGGCGGCAGCAGGTTTTTTAATGCCTGTACGGCGTGCCCGATACCCACGAGGCGATTGACCCCTTTTTCGCGGATGAGCATGGCTACATCCGCATAAAGGTCGGCTTCCTCCCGGCCGCTTTGCAAAATATCAGAAAGGATCAACGTCCGGCGGGCTCCCCCGCGCTGTTGTTCCATGAAATTGAGCGCAATGGACAGCGATGTAAAATCTGAGTTGTAACTGTCATTGATCAGGGTGCACCCATTGATGCCTTCGCGCAATTCGAGGCGCATGGCCACCGGTTCGAGGTTCGCCATGCGCTGTTCGATCACCTCCTGCGGTACTCCCAAAAACAACAGCATGGCCCAGCAGTGGATGGCGTTTTCGATAGAGGCCACATCGCTAAAAGGAATGGTCACTGCGATCTTTTTCCCCTGAAAAAGGGCTTCGATGTGTGCATGTCCCGCAGCATTTTGCTGAATGCCGGTGACCCGAAGGTTGGCGTCGTCTGTTCTCGACCACGAAAAAACGGGCTTGTTGAGTGCGCGGATAGCCGCATCTACGCTTGGATTGTCTCTGCAATAGACAATGACATCAGCAAACTCAAACAGCAGCAGCTTTTCCTGCAACTTCTCCATCAGGTCGGAAAACCCTTCTGCATGTGCTTCGCCGATATTGGTAAAAATACCCGCTGTGCAACGGATGATCTGCGCCGTTCGCACCATTTCACCCGTCTGAGAAATACCTGCTTCAAAAATGCCGATGGTGTGCCGGGGCTGCAATTGCCAAACGGAAAGCGGCACGCCCACCTGGGAATTGTAGCTGCGCGGACTGCGGGTAATGCGGTGGTCGTCGCGCAACAACTGGAACAGCCATTCTTTCACGATGGTTTTTCCATTGCTGCCCGTGATGCCTATCACCGGAATATTGAATTGCTGCCGGTGATGAGCCGCCAATTGTTGCAAGGCGGCCAGCACATCGCCAACCTGTACGATATTGGACTCCGGCAGGGCCTCGTACCCGCTCTTTTCACTGACGACAAAACTCCGGACACCCGCTTCGTACATTTTTTCCATAAAAGCGTGGCCATCCTGACTAACGCCCGGCAAGGCAAAAAACAGGGTTGTTTCCGGAAAAATGAGCTGGCGGCTATCGGTGAGCAGGTGCTTCACTATGGCTTTACCTCCAGAGCGGCGCAGGAATTTCCCGCCAATGATCTGGGCGATTTGCTGGATGGTGTAGTGCATAATGTAACGCGGAATGAACCTTAATTTCCAGAGATTTTGAAAAGAGGCATCCTGGAGTAATTATTCCCAGAATACTTGTAATCCTTCAACCGTGTATTGCTCAACCAGGGCATCTGCGCTTAAAAGAGTAAGCCCTTGTTGAATTGCTTGTCGAATGAGCATTCGGTCAAATGGGTCTTTGTGAACATTAGACTTAAGCATATGATCACTACTGGCTGCAACTGATTCCAATGGAAGTAGTTCATACTGCATTTGACTGCATATTTGAGGTAAATTCACTGGATCAAAGTTGAAAAAATCCAGTTTCCCCAACCGATACTTCAGAGAGATTTCCCATAAACTGACCGAACTAACAAAAACAACATTTTCGGGAGATTTAATGATGTCCTGTACCTGTTTGGGGATTTTGCCCACCTCAAAAACAGACCATAACAAGACATGGGAATCGAGCAGGTATTTTTTCATCAGGAAAACATTTCTTCTTCGGTCATTTTGAAGTTCTCTTTTATCAAAAAACCAGCTTTTCCCTCCAGGAGTCCGAGTGGCCGTGGAGATGGAGATGGCATGTTTTGTTTTGGAATAAGGTATGCCAGTATTTCTTTTTTCCTGCCAAATGTAATTGCAATGGACTCGCCTTGCTGTACCCTTTTGAGCATGTCAGAAAAGGTGGCCTTAAAGTCGCCAACTGTCATTTTCGTCATATTCTATATTTTACTACAAAAATACAAGAAAGAGACAACTTGTCAAGTTAAAGGTTGTGGCAAATAACCGAAGATCCCGAAAACCCTCCCTATTTTCGCAGTCTGAAATAAAAAAACACATTATGCTCAAAATCGGCGTCATTGGAAGTGGTTCTATGGGATCGGGCATCGCTCAGGTAGCAGCAGTGGCCGGTCACGAAGTCTATCTCTACGACAACAATCCCGACGCACTGGAACGCGCCCTGCACCAAATGGAACAAACGCTGCATCGTTTGGCTGAAAAAGGCAAGCTGGGCGGGGTTGCCGCTTCGGAAGTCCTCAGCCGCATTCACTGCATTCAGAACATTTACGCCTGCCAGGATGCCGGGTTGGTCATTGAGGCCATTGTAGAAAACCTGGAGGTAAAAAAAGCTGTTTTTGACCAACTGGAAGACATCACTCCGCACCACTGCCTGCTGGCGTCGAATACCTCTTCGTTGTCCGTTACAGCCATTGCGGCTGCATGCCACCTGCCGGAACGCGTGCTTGGCCTGCACTTTTTTAACCCGGCACCGGTGATGAAATTGGTAGAAGTCATCCCAGCCATCCAGACTTCCCCTGCCGCCATTGAGCAAGTATCCGCCCTGATGAAAGCCTGGGGCAAACTTCCGGTAGTGGCCAAAGACACTCCGGGGTTTATCGTCAATCGCATCGCCCGGCCTTTTTACGGCGAAGCGTTGCGCCTGCTGGAAGAGGGCATTGCCGACGTACCGACCATAGACTGGGCCATGACAACGCTGGGAGGCTTTCGGATGGGGCCATTTACCCTGATGGATTATATTGGCAACGACATCAATTATACCGTAACAGAAACGGTATTTCAGGCTTTTTTTTACGACCCCCGCTACAAACCTGCTTTCGCCCAAAAACGCCTTACCGAAGCCGGATACCTGGGCAGAAAAACGGGCCGCGGTTTTTATGACTACAGTCAGGAAGAAACATTGTTGCTTGCCGGCGCAGACAAAGACGAAGTCAAAGGCCGTCAGATTGTAGAGCGCATCGTGGCCATGCTCATCAACGAGGCGGCTGATGCACTTTTGCTGGGAGTAGCTTCCCGCGAAGACATTGACCTCGCCATGACCTCCGGAGTCAACTATCCGAAAGGCCTGCTTCGCTGGGCCGATGAATGGGGCCCTGAGCGCTGTGTATCTGTTCTGGATGATTTGTACAATATCTACCACGAAGACCGCTACCGGTGTAGCTCTTTGTTGCGGCGCATGGCCCGTGAAAGGCGTACTTTTTATTAAAACCTGAGAAAAATGGAGAACCTGCTTCCACCTACCCTTTCTTTTGACCGTTCGAATCCCCTGCGCTATGCCGGCTGGTTTACCTTCCTGGCATTGGGCATCCTTGCCTGGACTTTTTTTCTGGAGCGTACCGTTTTTTTAGATGCAGCATTTCAGTCATTTACGGTCATTACCAAAAATGAATTAGCCATTCAGGTAGGACGCTTCGGCTCGGCAGTTACACAGGTTTTTCCGCTGGTTGCCTCGCGTTTGGGTTGGTCACTGGAAGGTATTCTGCGGGCGTATTCGATGTCATTTGTGGTGTATCCGTTTGTACTGTTTTTGTTGTTGGCAGGGGTATTCCGCAATGCGCGCGCGGGCCTCATCCTGGCGTTGTTTTATACCCTGCTGGCGAGCCATACCTTCTACTGGATCCAGTCGGAATTGTTGCAGGCGTGTGCGCTCATCATTTTTTACTACGGCATTGCAGACGCTTTATTTTACAAAGACCACCCTGCGCTCGATCGCCCCCTGCTTGCGGGTGCTGTTTACCTGCTAATGGCGGCCCTCAGCGTCGTCATTATCTTTTTCCACCCGGTGGCTTTTATCCCGTTTTTCTATAGCTGGATGTTCCTGGCCATCAGCCGCGACCGGGAGAAGCGCAAAGCATTTTACCTCTTGCCTGTTTTTGGCCTTGCTGTGATGTTGTACAAAAAATTCGGCCTTCCGGCCAATGCCTATGATACGGCAACAACCGGTCTGACAGATGGCGTGCTGGACCGCGCAATTCATTTCTTTTCCCTGCAAAGCACCCAGAATTTTTATCGGTTCTGCGTTACCGATTATTATTGTTTCCCGTTGCTGCTGGCTGCGATCGTCATTTTTTACATCCGGCATCGCAATTACCTCAAATTGGTTTTCGTAGCCGGCTCGGTTGTTGGCTATCTGGTTTTGGTGAATTGCACTTTCCACTGGAATGTAGAGCAGTTCTACATCGAAAGCCACTACCAGGTCATGTCCTTGCTGATGGCCATTCCTTTGGTATTCGACCTGCTGCGTGCACCCCGCTGGCGGCGGGTGTTGCTTTTTCTGATTCCGGCAGTCATGGCCATCCGGGTGGCGCACATCGGGTGGCGGCACAACCTTTACGAACAGCGGCTCGTCATTGAACGCAATCTGATTGATCATGCCAAAAAACTGGATGGCCAGAAGTTCATGATTGCCCGCGACGACCTGCCGTGGGGCGACCTGCTGATGACCTGGGGATTGCCTTACGAAACCATGTACCTTTCCGCTCTGGAACATCCCGATTCGGTGATTACTGTATTGTCGCTGGAAGGGGATCAGCCTTTTGTGAATGAAAATGCGGCAAAAACTGACCTGTTTTTTGGTCCCTGGGGGCCCCTGCACGACAGTGAAGTTGAAAAAACCGGGTATTTTAATTTCCGGGACACCATACCTTACCGGAAATTGTCCCGCATAGAAGCATTCGGCCAGTAGAGTCTGCCTGGTTGGTCAATAGCTATCCTTTCAAATGCTTGGCAAAAAAGGCGAGCGTCCTTTCCCAGGCCAGTTTTGCAGCTGCTTCGTTGTAACGGCTGGCCGAAGTGTCGTTGTGAAACGCGTGATTGACGCCTTCATACATATAGAGTTCGTAGGCTTTGTTGTTGGCTTTCAGGGCAGCTTCATAAGCAGGGATACCGGCATTGACACGTTCGTCTAAACTGGCATAGTGCAGTTGTATTGCAGCACTGATTTTAGGTACATCGGCGTCGGCTGGCTGGCGGCCATAAAAGCCAACAGCTGCTTTGAGTGTGGGAACATTCACGGCCAGATTGCCCGACATGGCACCGCCCCAGCAAAAGCCGACACAGCCTGCATGGCCGTTGTAGTCTTTTCGTGTGTTCAGATAGTCAAAAACCCCGATGAAATTCCGGAGACTGTCTTCCGGTTTCAGGGTTCCGAATAAGGTACGGGCTTCATCTTCGTTGGCAGGGGTGCCGCCCAGCGGAGCCAGGGCATTGGGAGCAATAGCAAGATATCCTGCCATAGCTGCCCGGCGGGTGACGTCCTCAATGTGCGCATTTAAACCCCTGTTTTCGTGGATGACCACAACTGCTGCATATTTTTTCTTCTTTTTGGGTCGCGCCACATAAGCCTTCATATCAGCAGGAATGCCCGGGTAGGTAATGTATTCAGTAAACAGCTTTTTGCTGTCTTCTTCCGTCATCAGGGACCGCGCATAATCCGATTCCAGCAACGGCAACACAGATGCTGCTGCTGCCATCCCCCCGGTCAGTTGTGCCAGTTTTTTCAAAAACTCCGCACGCGTGAGCGGTTTGTGTGTGTATTCATCGTAAAGATTGATAATGCGCTGATCCATATTAAGTCGATTTTAAGTACTATCTCATTAAGGTAACGTCTCCTTTAAACACTTCCGTGCGCCCATCCACAAAAACGACTTCGGCGTAGTAGACATAAACACCTGCATTCATTTCCCGGCCTTCAAAGGTACCATCCCAGCCGTACTGCAAATCATTGGGTTGGAAGGGCCCGTTTTGAGAAAGCATGTTGACCCATCGGTCAAAAATAAGGAAGCCTTTGATCTCCAGTACATCTTTTCCTGCGAAAACTGTAAACAGGTCATTGATGCCATCACCATTAGGGCTGAAAATATTGGGAATATAAATGCTGCGCGTAGCATCCACAAAAATCATGACCACATCCGTAGCGCTGCACCCATTGGCATCAAGCGCGGTCAGGCGATAGGCCGTGCTTTCCTGAGGGTTTGCATAGGAATCGGTTTGATCCGGTGTACTTAAATTCAAGGTTGGCGTCCATTGCAATTGAGCCACATCAAAATTGACCTGCGCCCGGATGAGGGTGCTGTCGCCCAGTTTAATGGTGCGGTCATCTCCGAGGTCGAGCATCAACTCTTCCGGTGCTACTACATTGGCCGCGACAGAAGTGGTACAGCCATTGACATCGCGGATGACCAGGTCATAAACACCCGAACCAAGGTTGGCAATGGTAAAAGGCAGTGCACTCGGTATGGTTTGAAAAACATTGCCATCCATGGAAAATGAATATGGTCCACTCCCCCCACTCAGGCTTTCGATGAGGATACTGCCATCGCGATCGCCAAAACACAGGGGCGAAATGCCCGATACTGCTGCCGTTACACCGGGCGAAGCAATCAGGGTAACGCTTGCCGTACCCATACACCCTCCGGCATCCGTCAGGGTAACCGTATAGGTCGCTGCTCCCAGGCCTTCTGCTTCGGCGCTGGTTTGTCCATCGCTCCATAGATAGGTATATGGCGGCAGGCCACCCAGCGGCAAAACCATAGCACTGCCGTCTTCACTGCCCGGACAACTCACCCCAAAACCCTGATAGTCAGACGTTACCTGCCCTTGAACAGCCAGATTGCTGATGCTAACCGTCGCGCTTCCGGATATACTCACCGGACAGGGGTTCCCGATGGCAGTTGCCGATAAAATGGTGTAGGTCGTTGTCACACCCGGGCTGACAGTAATCGTCTCTCCATTGCTGATGTTATTTAGCGTAACTGGTGGAGCAATGCCATTGCTATAAGTAACGTTGAATGCCGTTTCGCCCAATAACTGAAAAGTGAGCGTGGCAGAGCTGCCGTTGCAAATAGAAGCATTGCCGGCAATGGCCGCCGTCACTGGCAAACTGAAGGATAAATCTACAACAACGGTGCTGTCACAACCGGTAACAGCTCCCCCTGGAATAATTTCTGTACCGGAAGGATTATTACCATTGTAAACAGTCCCATTTACGGTCAGGCTTTCGCCAAAACAAAGCGTTGGGTTGATCTGGGAAGCAGCCAATGGATGGAAAGTCAGGTTGATGACGACCGTACTGTCACATCCATTAACGGTTTGCAGCAGTTCAGTTCCCGAAGGGTTGCTCTCGTTGTACAGGATGCCATTCACAACAAGTTGTTCTCCAATGCACAAGGTTGGATTTAAGGTTGTAGTCGGTTCAGGAAAAAAGCTTAGCGCAACCACAATCGTGCTGTCACAACCATTGACACTACCGCCCGGGATGAGTTCGGTGCCACTCGGGTTACTCTGGTCGTATACCGTTCCGTTGACCACGATGAATTCACTATTACACAACCCCAGAGTAAGGTTTTCTGTAACCGGTGCCACAAACTGCAGCGCTACTACTATGGAAGAATCGCAGCCATTGACACTGCCGCCAACAATGATTTCCGTTCCTGCCGGATTGTTTTGGTCGTAAACGGTTCCATTGACAACCAGTTGCTCTCCTTCACAAAGTGTCTGGGAGAGGTTGTTAACTGATGCCGGGAAATAGTTCAATGCGATGGTGACGATGGAGTCGCACCCCAAAGCAGAGACCAGTGTCTCCTGGCCGGAAGGCATGTTTTCGTCATAGGTATTGCCATTTACCACCACCGTTTCGCCTGGGCAAAGTGTTGGAGATAAATTAGTCGCCACTGGCTGAATAAAGGACAAGCTGACAAAAATACTGGAATCACAACCATTCACACTGGCATTTGGCAATATTGCGGTGCCGGAAGGGTTGGATTCATCAAATATGATGCCGCCTATGGTAACCATTTCCCCGGCACAAAGGGTTTCTGTGTATGAACCTACCGCCGGTTGGAAAAAGCTGATGTTTACCGTGATGATGCTGTCGCAACCCACCGGATTGACACCTTCGATGACTTCAATGCCATTTAGGCGATTTTCATCATACGTATTGCCATTTACAACAATACTTTCTCCCGGGCAAAGCGTTGGCGCTACCGTTGCCGCTGAATGCGGATTGACACTAACTGAAGCCGAAGCACTTAGTGCATTGGAGCAATTGGCGTCTGAAATTCCGGTGAGCAACAGCATGATGCTCCCGCTCGTTAGGTTGAAATTTGACGGACAAACCGAAATGATGCCCGTCGAACCGGCAAACGTGATACTACCTGGCTGGGGCCCCGAGCCGGCATCTATCTCGTAATTAACCGTAAAGGGCGCAGTTCCTGTCAGGCTTAGTGCAAAATCGAAGCAATCGTCTTCACAAATGCTTGCCCCTGCCCCGAGGGAGGCCCCGGGTAAGGCGTTTTGGGTGATGAGGGTTGCAGTTGCCAAAGCAAGGCAGCCTGCCCCATCAGTGACGGTTACACTATACGTTCCCGGGGAAAGGCCCATCGGATCTTCCGTACCATCCAACGCATCATCACTCCAGTCGAAAGTAAACGGCAGTGTTCCGCCGGTAACGGTCAGTTCGATATTCCCGTTCAGGCTGCCCGGACAAGTTTCATTCTGACCAATTGCCGTAGCACTGATATTACAACCTGGCGCAGCTATCGTAAAGCTGCAGGTTTCTGTGCATCCGTTCGCATCAGTCACGGTAAGAGAATAGATGCCCGCAGCAAGTCCTCCGATCACAACGGTATCGGCCAGATTCACAACCTGAGTACCACTTGCTGCACCGCTCCAGTCAAGTGTATAAGGCCCGGTACCACCCTCTACAATCACAGAAGCTTCGCCGTCAGTGGCCACAGGCGTAGAAACAGGGCTTTGCTGGCCGCACATGAGTGAAAGGGGCACGGTGATCAACGCTATGGAATCCGTGGCTGTACAAACCCCATAAGCATCGGTGACCGTCACTGCATAGGTGTCTGAAACCAGATTCTCTATGGAATCTACTGCTACTTCGGTTGTACTCCAAACAAAAGAAAATGGATCCAACCCTCCGCTTACGACAACCGAAGCGCTTCCGTCCCCGGATCCCGGGCAACTTTCGCTTTGGCCTGTAAGGGTAAGCTCCAAATCGCCACAAATGATGAAGCTGCTGGAGTTTCCAATCGGACAGCCAAGTGCATCTGTTAAAATAACGCCATACAAGCCTGGAAGCAAACCATTCAAAACAATGGTTCCTGCCGTATCCGAGTTAATCACCATCGGAGAAGTGGTTAGAATTTGAATCTGATACGGCGGCGTGCCATTTCCGAAGGTTATTTGTGCCGAGCCATCAGCCATGCCCGGTCCCGATGCCGGATTAAGTACCAGTAGTTCAAGATCCATTAAAGGCGGAGTAGTCAGGGTAACCGAAGCGGTATCGGTACATCCTGCTTCATCGGTCACTGTAACGGCATAAAACCCGGCAGAGAGGTCGTTTATCAAAGCCGATCCGTCAAGGCTGTCTACATTCCAGTCATACTCCAACATTCCGGTGGCATTATTCGCGCTCACAAAAACCTGTCCGTTTTCTGCTCCAAAACAAGGTGCGATGAGCCCGGATATGGCAATATCCAGCAAGCACCCCGTTGTACTGATTGTGAAATTACAGGATTCTGAACATCCGTTGTCATCCGTAACGGTCAGGATGTAAACACCGGCAGGTAAATTTGAAATGGTAGCGTCGCCTGCAATTAGCACGTTCTGCGTACCCCCTGCCGGGCCTGCCCACAAGAGGGTATAGGGGGCCGTGCCTCCGCTAATGCTGATTGTTGCTGCGCCGTCGCTGCCACCAGGTACAGACACGGGGTTTGCCTGTGCGCAGGCAAGAGTGATCGCGGGAGGCGAAACCGAAATTGCAAAAATCAATTTCAGCGCAGCCGGTAAAATGGACTGGAACGCCACGCAGGACGGCGAGCCGGTGGTGGCCAAATTAGCGCGTCGTTGAGGGGAACGGAAATGTTTGCGAGGGCGGGTAGCCGGGCTGTGAAAAAGCCGGGCTGCCCGTTTTGTTGTTTTATACCGCCGCTGCCAGGTTCTCAAGGGATAAGGCGGTTGGCCGGGGCCACTGCCCGAAACGCCGTCGGCGTACACCCTTTCTTCCCGTTCCACAGGCGGATAAACTGCCGGGCGTTTTCGAAGCCGCATTGCAGGGCTACTTCCTTGACCGACATCTTCGTGTGCAGTAATAATTGCTCGCCGTGCTCGATACGGAGGTTGTCGCGGAATGCCTGGATCGTTTGGCCCGTGTGTTTTTTAAACAAACGTGACAGGTGCCGGCTGCTGAGGTTCATCTTACGCGCCAGGTCTTCGAGGGTAAAACGGGCATCGAGCTGATTGGCCAAGATTTCCTGGGCCTGGTACACCTCGGGGTTGAAGTGGTTTTTAAAATCCAAAAAAATATTTTTCTGCTCTCTCGTTTCTGCCCGCCGGATGTTG
>JABWAJ010000662.1 GCA_013361075.1 Saprospiraceae bacterium
GGATCGGAAAAATCGGCATGGACGAAACCAGGATCACGTCGGGCGTTCCGTAGGACTTGTTGCGGATGCGGAAAACCCGCCACGCAAATACCAGCATGCTCCAAAACCTCAAAATGGACTGCGGGTCGTAACGCGGCACTTTTACCCAGCAAAATTCCACTCCATTGACGTGTTCCGTTGTGTATCGCCCTGTCGTTTTTGGCAATTGCCTGAACATGTGGTTGTAAGACCCTGAAAACAAAACCACCCGGTGGCCGGCAGCCATCCAGTAACGGGCAAAGTAGTAGTGCCGCTCTCCCCAGCCAGACTCCGGGTGCCCGGCAAACTGGTTGAATACCCAAATCGTTTTTGATGCGCCTGTCTTCACCCTGCTTCGGATAATATGTTGCAAATGGCTTCACTCGCCCTTCCGCCGCCATACAACCCGGAGGCGTCGGGAAAGCTAAGCCTGCTGAAATAATGCACTGCTTCCATCACCTGTTCCGGATCGGGTTCCGACAACCGGTTGAAGCCGTGCGTCACCAATTCTATCCATTCCGTTTCAGGACGCAGCGTCAGGCAGTATTTTTGAAAAAAGTACGCTTCTTTCTGCAGGCCGCCGCTGTCGGTAATGACCATGCGGCTGCCAGCGATCAACTGGATCATGTCCAGATACCCTACCGGGTCAAGGGTGCGCACCGATGCCGACAAACCCTGCTCTGCCAGGCGGGCGCGGGTGCGCGGATGTACGGGGAATACCACCGGGGATTCCTGAGCCAGCCGGTTGAGCGACGCCACAATTTGCGCCAGCCGTAGCGGGTCATCCGTATTTTCAGCCCGGTGGATGGTTGCCAGAAAAAATTCTCCTTTTTGCAAACCCAGCGTGTCCAGGATTGCAGACTGCTGTTCCGATTTGGGCAAATAAAACAACGCGGCATCCTGCATGACATCGCCAACCTGCTCAATCCGGCAGGGAAAATTGGCAAAGCCTTCCAGGTCTAAGTTATGGACTGCCGCATCCGTCGGACAAAACAAAAAATCGCTGATCCGGTCGGTCAGAATCCGGTTTACTTCTTCCGGCATCCGCAGGTTGAAGCTGCGCAAGCCCGCCTCCACGTGCGCCACTTTCAGGTGCAGTTTTTTTGCAGCCAATGCTCCCGCCAGCGTAGAATTGGTGTCGCCGTACACCAGCACACAATCGGGCCGTTCCTGCATCAGAATCTTTTCAATTTCCTCCAGCATTCTGCCCGTCATCGCACCATGCGACAAACTGTGAATCGCCAGTTGATGATCCGGACGCGGGATGTCCATTTCCTCAAAAAACACATCCGACATGTTGGCATCAAAATGCTGCCCGGTATGGACCAATATTTCCTGCAATCCGGGTGTTTTGGCAATGGCCCGGGATACTGCTGCCGCCTTGATGAATTGAGGGCGTGCTCCGATGATGGTGAGAAGTTTCAAGAACGCTAGTTTGGCAATATTTTCATACCCCTCAGCTTATGGAGGAGTTTCCTGAATTTTATTTCTATTTTATGATGGTTGGGGTATTCCAGAATTGATTTTACAGGCGCTTTCATAATTGCATCAAAATCAGCGGGAGTAATTCCAAGTTTTTTTATCACATACTCCCTGTCATCCTCCATGAGGCGGGGGTCTGCCGGAGGTGCCTTTAATAGGTTCAAGGCCTGTTCCCGGCTAACTTCTCCTGTAGCAATCATCAGGCAGGTTAAATGCGCTTTGCGCTTGTCAATATTGAATTTATTCGGCAAAATATAAGCCTGGTAAAACCGGGTATAAATGGACTCATAGTGTTTGCCCCCATAATATTGCCACCCCAGCTCCTCCTGAATGAGTTTCATGGCTTCTTCCTTGTTGAATTCAACATAATTCAGCAGGGAAATGCTTCGGATCCGCTTAACCAAATTGTAATACAGAAATTTAAAGATCGTCAGATGAGGATAAGTTTTCAGACTTTGTTTACCGAATTGTTTTTGTACCGAACGCACATATTTCCAATCCAGATACCCCCGTGCCCACGAAGGCGGCAACATGCCCTCATTCCTGAAATTCATCCCGCTGATGATGTAGCGGACCCCATATTTATCGGCAATTTGATACAAAATAGCTAAAATGGCATGGTCTGTAGGAATTTCTCCATCCGGTGTGGAGGCTTTCAGAAAAGACAGTTGAAGGTCTTTGAACATCTCCCAATCCATGACCTCCGTGTACAAATCTATACCGAGTTTATTGAGGATGTTTTCAATATTTTTAACCGCCAGTTCTGAGTCCCAACCATTGTCCAAATGCACCGCCAATGGCCTTAATCCCAATTTTTTTACCAGCCATGCGGTGTACGTGCTGTCTACCCCTCCGCTTACTCCAATGATGCAATCGTAGGGTTTGCCTCTGCCTTCTGCCTTTAGTTGATCAACGATTGCCGCCAATTTAATCCGTGCTTCTTCTTTTTCCGGAACCCGGATTTTTAGTTTTTCTTTGAATTCATGGTAATAATTGCAAACACCGTCCTTATCGAAGGTAATATCCGGATCGCCAATGGTGTCCATGACGGTTTTGGTGCAAATTTGATAGGGTCTTTCAGACATGGTTATTGAAATAATTCTTTTAACTGTTGTTGTGCAGGATAATTAATCAGAACAGCTTTGTGGGGCCCATGGTAAATAAACAAACTCCCGGCTGCAACCCCCGATGCACCGGCTCTGACAGCCTTTTGCAAATCGGAAAGGGTACCTGCTCCTCCGCAAA
>JABWAJ010000663.1 GCA_013361075.1 Saprospiraceae bacterium
CCGCACTTCGGTTTGGTACTTTCTTTTTTACCGGATGCACAAAAACTATTTGAAAAAAGCAGAGCTGTATTACCATCAACTTCCATAGATAGTTAAATCCCTCCACGCCAGGCGGGCTCAAATAGCATGCCGGTGTTGATTTTTGAAGCGATGCTGGCAGGGCGTAAAGGGCGGCAGTTGCCAATCAATATGGCATACCCATAGCCATCAGATCGCAACATTTTTAAATACAATACTCTATGGTTTGGGCTCGCCGGAAATATTGTTGTTATTCTGTTTGCAGCATTCGTCGTCTTTAAACTCTACCCTGTTTCCAAAACAGCCGCCTTATTAACGATTCCTGTTATTGTCTGGACCCTGTTTGCCAGTTTGATTGTTGTTGGAGAAATGAAACTTCAGAAGCTGATCTAACGCTTAATTGATACCCGGGGCACTGAACTTGCCCTGGGGAGGGCTCTGGCAGAATTTACCTTGTAGACAGGAGTCCCTTAAGCAGCATAAGCAGACAAACTTCTTTCCAACGTCAGCCTTGCCATCAAGTAGCTCAGGGTGGATTCAGCGCCCTGGTTGAGGTTCACCTGTGTTTCCTCCAGTCCGTCGTAACAGCCACCGGTGCAGGGATTGTAGATGATCTGATGGAGGTGGTTGCTTCCCAAAAACCAGTTGAAAGCAGTTGACATTTTTTGTAAATAGTCGGGTTCTTTAAAAACTTCATAAAACTGGTTAAGTGCAAGAATGGTGTAAGCGATATCTATAGGTTGTTCTCCATGGGGAGCCATTTCCTGGCCTTTTTGCAGCCAGCTTTTGTTGGAAATAACTTTGATACCGGATTCATTGAAGGTAAGCGCCAACAGGAAATCAAAGGAAGTTTTGGCAATTTCTTTGTATTCAGAGTTTCCGGTTTCCATCCAGGCGTACAACAGGGCTTCCGGCAGAATGCTGTTGGCATAGGTCAGGTAGCTTTCATACCATTGCCATTGCTGCTCCGATTCATGGAAATACATGCGAACGAGGCGGTTGGCGAGCATTTTAATAAGCCGGGCATTTTCAGGCGTTTTTTTATCCTGACTATAAAAATACAACCCCTTTATGGCAAAGGCCATAGCGCGGGTGGAATGCATCATTTCAGTACGCGGCAAGGCTTTGCATAAAATACTCTCAGCCGTTTCAGGCAGTGCTGCCGGCAATAAAGCACGCCTGGAAATCAAATACCCCAACGCCCAGATTGCCCTTCCGTTGGAGTCGGCTAAGTTGGTGGCATAATTTTGTTCCGTAAATTTCTTTTCACCATCCACATAGTTCAAAAAGTAGCCCTCGGGTTGCAGGCAATGCTTTATAAATTCTAAGTAAATGTGCAGGTAGGGCAGGTCGGTTTCATCACCCGTCAGTTCAAAGTGCATGCACCGCGCAATCAAAGCCCGCGCATTATCATCCAGCGTGTACCCGGATTCGGGGTCGGGCTGGTTGATATTCGAGAACTGAATCATGCCGAAATCTGTGGTCATTTTATTCAAATGATTCAGGTTTATTTCCGGCAGGCGGTATTTCAATGAAATGATTTCTGTTCTCGTTGAACCTGCGCTGTTAATAGATTTTCGGGCAATTTTTTGAAGAACTCTGGCATGTGCGATGGCGGAATTCTCCCAGGCATCCGGGACAATGCGCTGCAGTGTGCATTCGCTGAATGTTGTCCGGAGTGCTTCGTCACTCATCAGGCGGTTTACCCCTGCTGCCAGTTGAGTTGAATTTTGAAAATCAATGAGGATGCCGGTATCCTCGCGCAACACTTCGCGTGCGTGCGGGATGGGGGTAGAAATGATCGGACAGCCGCAACTCATCGCGTAGGAAAAAGTGCCGCTCACAGCCTGGTTGGGGTCTTTTGAGGTAAAAAGATAAATGTCCGTCAGTTGCAAATACTCCAGTAAATCCTGCAGGGGCAAATAGCGGTTAATGAACTTTACATGATCCTGTAGTTTCAGTGCTTCCACCTGTGCTTCCAGTGTTTTGCGGTAAGCTTCCCCATCGGATAAAACGACACCGGGGTGCGTTTTACCAATGACCAGAAAAACAACATCGGGATTTATGGCAATGATTGCCGGCAAAGCGCTCAGGGTGGTTCCTATGTCTTTTCCAGGGCCGAGGAGCCCAAAAGTGGAGAGTACTTTTTTGCCTGACAATCCGTATTTCTCTTTCAGGTCTCCCTTATTCAGGTGTGGCACGAGGTGGATTCCATGGGCAATAACCTCTATTTTTTCCTGCGGCACCTGATAGTCCAGGACCAAAAGCTGGGCCGCACTTTTAGTCATCACCACAATAGAAGAACAAGCTGTGGCGATGTTACTGACTTTTATGCGGAGGCATTCGTCGGGCTGAGGCAGCACCGTATGAAAAACAAGGACAACCGGTTTGGTAAGCCCATACAAGAATTGCAGAAATGCATCCTCTCCGGCCTGTTGAAAAAATCCGAATTCGTGTTGAATCAAGACGAGTTCAATTTGTTTGTCCCTGTTGATGGCATAGGCTAACGCTAAGTACCTGGCCGGATCATTGGTATTTAGGGTGTATTTCACTTCTTCGGGGTAATCATAACCCGGATTACCGGACTCCAGTGCGCAAACTTTCAAAGAAAAAGAGTCACTGAACTTATTGTGCAGCGCCTTGAGTAAATTTTTCCCAATCAGCGACAGAATCCGGGAAAGGTCAAGCGTGGTGTTTACCGCTTCCGTCGCGTCGATAAT
>JABWAJ010000082.1 GCA_013361075.1 Saprospiraceae bacterium
CGGGACGACGCACATTATACCGAAGAAGACCTGACCATCTACCAGCGCGACAACCACGAGTATCTGGTCTATAACGACCCCGGCCCTTTTCCAACAATTGATACCCTGAATGGCGGTGCCATGTCGGACGAATACAAATGGAATTTTGCCTTAGTGACAGCATGGGGGGCACACCACAATCCCAATGACGGGGTTATGTGGGATATTTCACCCAGATCCATTGGCAACGTGCAAAGTTATCCGCAGACCGTTGCAGACTACCATACTTTTTACGATTTTGAAAATGGTGGCGATACAGGTACAGGCCGCGACATCAATCCGAAGACTGGGCAGCCTTATGAACCGCAAATCGTGCCCCGCGGCGATTACACCCGGGTATTGGCGCAATATTGGGCTGACGGGCCTACTTCCGAAACGCCGCCGGGTCACTGGTTTACCATCCTTAATTACGTTTCTGATCACCCTGATTTTGTCAAAAAATACAATGGCAAAGGCCCTGAACTCAACGATTTGGAATGGGATGTTAAAGCTTATTTCACGCTGGGCGGCGCTGTGCACGATGCAGCCATATCCGCCTGGGGGATCAAAGGCTGGTACGACGGCGTCCGACCGGTTTCCGCTTTGCGTTATATGGCTGACCGTGGCCAAAGTTCTGACCCGAGCCTTCCTTCTTACCACATCGCCGGTGTGCCCCTGATTCCGGGCTTTATAGAACTGGTAGAGTTGGGCGACCCCCTTGCCGGTGCCAATAATGAACACGTTGGGAAAATTAAATTTTACTCCTGGCGCGGGCCGGATTATATCCTCAATCCTTTAACAGACATTGGAGGAGTAGGCTGGATTTTAGCAGAAGAATGGTGGCCGTACCAACGCAAAACATTTGTGACGCCGCCTTTTGCAGGCTATATTTCCGGGCATTCTACTTATTCCCGCGCTGCAGCTGATGCTCTCACCCTGCTGAGTGGCGACGAATATTTCCCCGGTGGTATGGGCGAGTTTCACATTGCAGCCAACAGCAACTTCCTTGGTTTGGAAATGGGGCCAACCGTTGATGTAACCCTGCAGTGGGCAACCTACCGCGATGCTTCCGACCAGACCAGCCTGTCGCGCATCTGGGGAGGCATTCACCCGCCTATGGACGATATTCCGGGGCGCATTATTGGTGCAAAAGCAGGTACAGGTGCTTTTCATTTTGCAAAAGCCTATTTTTATCCCGATGCAGATGAGGACGGCTTTTTTAGCTTTGAAGATTGTAACGATGACATTGCAGCTGTGAACCCCGGAGCAACTGAAGTCTGCGATGGTTTGGACAACAATTGCAACGGTGAAACAGACGAACTGCCGTTCTTTACCTTTTATGCAGACGCAGACGGAGACGGATTTGGAGATGCCGCGGCAACCCTCGACACTTGCCTGAGTGAATTGCCCGGCTATGTATCTAACAATGCTGATTGCAACGATTCCGCTGCCGCGTTGAATCCCAATGCGACCGAGGTTTGCGACGGCCTGGACAACGACTGCAACGGCGAGACAGACGAACTGCCGTTCTTTACCTATTATGCAGATGCAGACGGAGACGGATTCGGAGATGCTGCGGCAACTCTCGACACTTGCCTGAGTGAATTGCCCGGCTATGTATCCAACAGCGCTGATTGCAACGATTCCGCCGCTGCGTTGAATCCCGATGCGACCGAGGTTTGCGATGGCTTAGACAACGACTGCAACGGGGAGACAGACGAACTGCCGTTCTTTACCTTTTATGCAGACGCAGACGGCGACGGATTCGGAGATGCCGCGGCAACCCTCGACACTTGCCTGAGTGAATTGCCTGGCTATGTATCCAACAATGCTGATTGCAACGATTCCGCTGCTGCGTTGAATCCCGATGCGACCGAGGTTTGCGACGGTCTGGACAACGACTGCAACGGCGAGACGGACGAACTGCCGTTCTTTACCTTTTATGCAGACGCAGACGGCGACGGATTCGGAGATGCCTCTGCTTCACTCGATACCTGCCTGAACGAACTGCCGGGATATGTAGACAATGATCAGGATTGCGACGACGCCAATCTGGAGGCTAACCCCCAGGGCATAGAGGTGATTGACGGTCTTGATAATGACTGTAATGGCTTAGTAGATGATGTGGTGAACACGACAGACTTGTTCCGGGAAACAAGGCTGTTCCCGAATCCTGTATCGGATGTATTGATGATTCACCATACCGGACATACCGTGTTGGGCATCCGGGTCTTTAATGGCTCAGGGCAGCTGATGCTGCAGGAAAGCCTTTATCTGGAAAACAATACTGCACGCATTGACTTTTCTGCATTTGCCAATGGGTTATATTTTCTGCATTTATTCGAAGGCACTACAGGGAAAGAGCAAGTGACAAAAATAATGAAGGTGGATTAATTACAGTCTAAAATTAAGCAGCTTTTAAGTTTGTATTAACTATGCGTACGACCGCATGGGGTGTGCTTTACTTCGCTACCTTTGGATGCAGAAATTCAGCACGCCCGGGATAGGACCTGTATGGTGATAAGGGTGCCTTACACTTATAAAAAGCTGCATAACATGGTGGATATTCGCCTTTTTTTTCTAGTTAGCTTCTTGAGTTTATGCTTTCAGGAGGCCATTCTTGCCCAGGGTAATCCAGGTACTTTGTCAGTTGACAATACGGTATTGCTGCCGAATGGATGGTTGCTCAGCCCTGCCGGAAAGTCATTGCCTTTAGGTGATTTGCCACTCAATATAGCCTTGTCGCCAAACGAAAAGTACCTTGCAGTGACCAATAACGGGCAAGGTGTACAGTCGCTACAATTGATTGATACTCGTAAGGACAAACTGCTGCACACTTTTGAAATCCCAATTGCCTGGGTTGGATTGGCATTTGCAGATGATAGCCAAACTTTGTACCTATCCGGAGGCAATAGCAATGCCATTTTGAGGTATCGCATTGTAAAGCAAAAACTGGAACTTCAGGACACCCTGCCGTTGGGTAAACCCTGGCCAACGAAAATTTCTCCGGCAGGTCTTTGTGTAGATGATGCCCGAAATTTGCTTTATGTTGTCACCAAAGAAGATCATAGCCTCTATGTTTTGGATACCCGTACAAAAGCTATTTTGCACAGAGACTCCATTGGGAAAGAGCTGTATACCTGTGTGCTTTCTCCTGATCGCAAGCAACTGTATCTTTCTCATTGGGGAAACAATGAATTGGTGATATGGGATACCGAAAAGCGGAAAATTGACACCCGCATCCCTGTAGGAGACAATCCTAATGATCTGGCCATTGACAAAAAAGGGAATTTTGCTTACATCGCCTGTGCGGATGACAATACTGTGAGCGTGGTGGATTTACAGCGCAGGAAAGTCGTGGAAATCTTGGCGTCCACTTTATACCCCGACGCACCCACTGGTTCTACCACAAATAGTGTAGCCTTATCGCCCGATGGGAAACATCTTTATGTAGCCAATGCCGATAACAATTGTCTGGCTGTTTTCGACGTGTCAGAACCCAGCCAGGGCCGCTCTTTGGGATTTATTCCAACAGGCTGGTACCCTACCTGTGTACGGACGATGAGGCGGAAAATATTTGTTTCAAATGGAAAGGGGTTTTCCTCTTTTCCCAACCCTGAAGGCCCCGACCCTACAAGTTTGGAACAAAGGGTAGCTTATCAGAAGGGAGATCGGGAAGCGACATCGAAAATCCAGTACATCGGTGGGTTGATGAAAGGCACATTGAGCATTATTGAAGCGCCTGATGAAAAGCAATTAACTACCTATTCCCGGCAGGTTTACCGCAACTCACCCTATTCTAAAGATCGCGAAAAATTAGCAGAGGGGGAACCCGGAAACCCTGTGCCACAACAGGTTGGTCATGCTTCTCCAATCAAACACGTTTTTTATATCATTAAGGAAAACCGAACCTACGATCAGGTATTTGGCGACATGCCGGAAGGTAACGGTGATACATCTTTGTGCTTGTTTCCGGAAAAAATCACTCCAAATCATCATGCCTTAGCCCGCGAGTTTGTCTTGCTCGATAATTTTTATGTCAGCGCAGAGGTAAGTGCTGACGGCCACAATTGGAGTATGGCTGGCTATGCCAATGACTATACAGAAAAGACCTGGGTTACAAGCTACGGAGGCCGGGGGGGCGATTACGTATATGAGGGTCAGAATCAAGTAGCCTGGCCCAAGGGAGGATTTATCTGGGACCATTGCAAAAGGGCAGGGGTTAGTTACCGTACCTACGGAGAATTTTCTGATGATTACAAACCCAATATACCTGTGCTTGAAGGGCACTTTTGCCCTTATTTTACCTCCTGGGACACTTCTGTGAAAGATACGATGCGGGTGAGCCAATGGAAGCGCGATTTCGATTCATTGGTTGTTGCAGGCGCTTTGCCCCAACTCAATACTTTGCGACTCATCAATGACCACACGGAAGGTTTGCGCCTTGGCAAACCAACACCTTTTGCGCAAATGGCTGATAATGACCTGGCTTTCGGGTTGTTTATTGAACACTTATCTCAAAGTCCGGTCTGGAAAGAATCTGCCGTTTTTGTTCTGGAAGACGACGCACAAAATGGCGCAGACCATGTAGATGCCCATCGGTCTATTGCTTTTGTGATCAGCCCCTTTACCCGGCGGAAGTCGGTAGATCATACGCTTTACAGCACAAATTCCATGTTGCGCACGATTGAGTTAATTCTTGGCTTGCCGCCAATGAGCCAGCAAAATGCGGCTGCGACTCCCATGTGGCGTTGTTTTACAGCCAATCCTGATTTAACGCCTTATAAAGCGCGGCCTTCCAATGTCAATTTGGATGAATTGAATACTGCAATAGGTGAATTGAGTCGCCGCTCCGAAGCATTTGATCTGTCCAAAGAAGATCTCGTTCCAGACCTCGAATTTAACGAAGTGCTTTGGAAGGCAATTAAAGGAGAACATTCAGAAATGCCTGCACTGCGCAGAGCCGCTTTTCTGCTTTATGAAACAGAAGAAGAAGGCGAGCGCTAAGCTTTAGAAAATTACCTGCGAACAAAACTTATTTGATCTATTAAAAAAATGACAAATGTTGCGTCTGCATACCCTCTCTTTTTTTCTATTCATTGGTCTGTTTTTGTTTATTCAAGCGTGTAGCACTCCCCAAATAACGGGTAGCTGGCTGATAGAACCGCCCGCCGGAGATCGCTATTGCCAGATTGACGTTGACGGAGCAACCATTATCCCCAATGGCCGGATGGTGATGCCGATGGGGCAAACCGTGCGCATTGCTCCCCATCCTTTTGGTTTGGCACTTTCGCCAGATGGATCGGTAGCTGTTACTGCTAATTCCGGCAACAGGCCATTTTCGATTACGATTTTAGAAAATCCTGCATCCGGACGTCCCAATATTCGCCAGGTACCGAAAGGTGCGTTGAGCGACAAAAATTTGCTTGAAGACGTTTTTATGGGGCTTGCTGTAACACCCGACAACCAACGCGTTTGGGTTGCCGGCGGTCAGGCCAATAAGCTTTTTCTATTTGATTTAAAAACAGGTGCAAAGCTTGATTCCATTGTTTGTGCCCAACCCACTCACGCCGACGGCTACATCGGCGACCTCGTACTGAGCCGCGACGGCAATACCCTCTATGCGTGCGATCAAAGTAATTTCAGACTCATCATCGCCGATACCCGCTCCCGGAAGGTATTGCACTACGTGCCAGTTGGGCGTTATCCTTTTGGAGTAACCTTGTCCCCAGACGAAAAGACCGTTTATGTTGCGAATGTAGGCATGTTTGAATACCAACTCATACGGCATGCGGATACATCGTTGCACCAGCAAACAGCAATTGATTTTTCAGCTTCGGCTTTTAATTCAAAAGAAATGCGCCAGGGCTACCAGGAAGGAGAAGCGGTTGTTCCGGGCCTTGGCGATCCGAATGCGCCCGAATCGTTTTCAGTTTGGGCTGTTGACGTTTCAGCTACAGGTCCAAAAGTCATACACCGCATCAAAACCGGATTTTTAGTTGGTGAAAAAATAGAAGGCATTCCGGCTGTTGGCGGATCGGGCCCAAATTCTTTAGTGGCCACTGACCAATACGTATTTGTGACCAATGGCAATAACGATTGCATCTCGGTCATAGAACCAGCACGGGGACGTGTTGTGAAAAATATATTCCTCAAACCGCTGCTGCAGTTGAACCGCTTTCGGGGGGTAATTCCTTTTGGCATGGCGCTTTCTCCAGACAAAAAGCGCCTTTATGTTGCAGAATCTGGGCTGAACGCCATTGCCGTAGTGGATGTGCCCACCCTTGAAGTTGTTGGTCACTTGCCGGTTGGGTGGTTCCCTTCAAAGGTTGCTGTGTCACCTGATGGGAAAAAACTATACGTCGCCAATGCCAAAGGCTATGGGAGCGGCCCCAATGGCGGTTATACCTTCAAAGAAGGACCAGAAGGAAGCTACGTTGGACACCTGATGCACGGCTCCGTAACCATGCTCGACATTCCCAATGACAAGGACCTCCCATTGTACACCCAACAGGTATTGGACCATAATTTTAAGTTAACTCCGGTTTCTGATCCAGGTTTAGCTAAGCGTGCAGGCAACCCGGTGCCTTTGTTTCCAGGCCAAAAACAAAGCCCGATCAAGTACATTGTTTTTATTTCCAAAGAAAATCGTACGTATGATGAGGTTTTTGGGCAAGTCAAACAAGGAAAGGGCGATCCGGAAATTGCGCGCTATGGCTACAACCGCACTTTTTCCAACCGGGATAAATCCATTTCAGTGGAAGGCGCCACCATTATGCCGAACCACCTTGCTCTGGCGCAGCGTTTTGGCATTGCCGACAATTTTTATGTAGATGCCGATCATTCTGCTGACGGACATCGCTGGTTGGTCAATACGTATCCCAATCAATGGGTGGAAACGAATGTACCGGCGGGTTATGGCGGAACCCGTGATGTAAAGACCAATAGTAAAGAGCCGGGAAAATTTGGCTGGACCGGATCTGCCGGAGCTATTTTTCCCGAAGATTACAACGAAGCAGGCTCGATGTGGGAACACCTGGAACGCAACGGCATTTCCTTTTACAACTGGGGATTTGGCACAGAAATGCCATCAAACCTTGCCGATTCAACCATGAAATACTTCGGTCAGAAGGTACTGGTCAACTACCCTGTTCCAGCTCCGTTGTTCGTCAACACTTCGCAACGGTACCCAACTTATAATATGGCCATTCCGGATCAGTTTCGCGCTGATTTGTTGATGGAGGAATTCAGGGAAAAATGGTTGAACACAACTGAAAAAATGCCCCAAATGCTCACCATTTTGCTGCCCAATGACCACGGAGCAGGAGAACGCCCTGCAGCAGGGTATCCCTTCCGCGAAAGCTATATGGCCGATAATGACCTGGCGTTGGGGCGAATTGTTGAGTTTTTATCCCGGACGCCCTACTGGAAAGAAATGGCCATTTTTGTCACAGAAGACGACGCACAGGATGGCCGCGACCATGTGGATGCCCACCGGAGTCTGCTAATGGTCTATTCACCCTGGGCAAAGCGCAATTTTGTTAGCCATAAGCATTACAGTTTCGGCAGTATTTTTAAAACATTCTGGAACATCCTCGGCACCCCATACCTGAACCAATACGATGCTGCCGCTGCCGACCTGAGCGATTTTTTTACAAACCAACCTGATTTTACTCCTTATCAAGCCTTGCCGGTAGACACACGGGTGTTGGATCCTCAAAAGCTATTGACGCCGTTCGATGAAAAATTTGATTGGAAAAGCGTACTCGAATCCCCGGTGCTCGATAAGGTCGACGACTTTATTCAGGAAAAGAAAAAAGGAAATTAAAACCAACATCAAGTTGATTTTATGCTTAGGATACAAAACAAACGAATAACCATTGCCCCCTTATTTGTGCTTTTGAGCATCCTGGCATGCTCTGCAAGCCCTGTATCAAAACAGGACAGTGTTCCTGTTTTAGATACAGTCTTGCTTTCTTTGGACATTGTTGTGACTGCGCAACGCCGCGAATTTCAAAGCTTTGCGTTGCCGGTCATAACAACCGTTCTGGACCGCCAATATTTTAAAGTTCGATCCCCACGCACCTTACCTGAAGCTCTTTTTGGGGTTCCCGGGGTGTTTTTACAAAAAACCAATCACGGTGGCGGATCCCCTTTTTTGCGTGGGTTAACGGGACAACAAACCTTGACGCTGGTAGATGGAATACGACTCAATAACGCAACCTTTCGTTCCGGGCCTAACCAATATCTGAATACCATCGAACCGGGTTGGGTGTCGAGGGTAGAGGTTTTGCAAAGCAGCGGGGCAGCAGCCTACGGTAGTGATGCCATTGGAGGCGTTGTAAATATCCTGACTCAATCTCCCCAATTTTCTGAAAAAACAGACCTGCGCCCGGAAGCAGGCTTCAAATGGATCTCTGACGGGATGGAACTGGGAGGGCAGGGTGCCGTGGAAGCTTCAGGACAACGATGGGCTTTTAGGGTTGGCGGCGCTTATCAAAACTTTGGCGACCTGGTTGCAGGGGAAGGTATAGGCAAACAGGCACCCAATGCATACAGTCAGTGGAGCTTCGAGTTTAAGGGAATGGTGAAATTGAGTGAGCAGATCAACTTTGTCGCAGCCTATCAGGATTTAGAACAGCAGGACGTTCCGGTTTTTCACAAGGTGCAGTTGGAAAATTTCAAATACAATAGTTTTGATCCGCAGCGCAGGCAGTTGGCTTATGCACGCCTGCAAGGGGTTTTCGACCATAAATGGTGGCAAAAAATCGAATTGACCATATCGCGTCAGCGTAGTTTTGAAGTACGGAAAAGTCAGAAAAACAACCAGCCGGTTCAAATTACGGAAACAGATGAAGATGTTACCAATGGCGTGCAGTTTAATGTTTTGTCCAATATTTCAAATGTTTGGGCTATGACTACTGGCGCAGAGTGGTATGCAGACGCAGTGCGCAGCGATAAAATGGAATTCAATGAAAATACAACTGACCTGTTGAGGAAACGAGGCTTGTACCCGGATCAATCCAGCATGAACAGTTTTGCACTGTACAATCTGCACACCTTTAATTGGCCGCATTTGACGATTACAGGCGGGTTGCGCTACAATGCATTCCGCATTCGGGTGCCCGATGAAAATATTGGTGTTTCCGAAATTTCACCATCTGCTTTGGTTGGCAATTTGGGGCTTTCCTGGCTTTTTACAGACCATTGGCGCTTGTATGCCAATGCGTCAACGGCTTTTCGCGCACCAAATATTGATGACCTTGGCACCTTAGGCATTGTGGATTTTCGGTACGAATTGCCCAACCCGGCCCTAAAGCCCGAAAAAAGCAGGAGCATAGAGGCGGGTGTGAAGATTAAAACAGAAAGCTTTTCTGCAAACTTTGGCGCTTTTTATCTGCAACTCAGCGATTTGATCGGCCGCATTCGGACGCCGGATACCATCCAGGGGTATGCTGTTTACCGCAAGGAAAACATTACGGAAGCTTTCATTAAGGGAACGGAAGTGCAGTTTGAATGGCGGTGGTCACCAAACTGGCTGATGGCAGGGCATGCAACCTATACTTTTGGCCACAATGCGTCTGCGGATGAGCCGCTCCGAAGAATTCCGCCGATGAACGGTCGTTTCTGCCTTGAGTTTTATCCATCCCCCAAACTGGGTTTGCGCGCGGAGGGCATTTTTACCGCTGACCAGCGCCGGTTGGCCAAAGGCGATGTAGACGACAACCGGATTGCCGACGATGGCACTCCGGGGTGGCAAATTTTTAACCTGGGGGCCTGGTACCAGTTTGGGCAGTCCACGCTTTCCGGTGAATTTCACAACATACTGAACGAAGCTTACCGGACCCACGGATCTGGTGTTGACGGGGTTGGAAGGAGCTTCTGGCTTCGATTAAATCTTCATTTTTAAGACACTCCGGGTTTTTCGGAAGGAACCTGATTATCAAAAAAGACCATGCAACCACATTATGATTTATTGATTGTAGGCGGCGGTGTACTTGGCGCTTTTCACGCCTACCATGCCCTCCAAAAGGGATTGCGCGTTGCCATCCTGGAAAAAGACCAACTCCCGCAAGGCTCATCCGTCCAGAACTTTGGACAAATTGTGCCTTCCGGAATGGATGCAAAATGGCAGTTGTACGGGCGGAAGAGCCTTGAAATTTACAAATCCATCCAGGCTAACGTTGATATCTCCCTTCGCCAAAACGGCTCAGTTTATATCGCCTCAGATGAAGAAGAAATGACCTTGCTTGAAGAATTGGCGACCATCAACAAGGCCAATGATTACCCCTCGCAGTTGCTTACCGCAAATGATTGTTTGCAGCGCTACGAAGGGCTGAGGGCCGACTACTGCCGTGGCGGGTTGTTTTTTCCGGAAGAAATAACTTTGGAACCCCGGGTGGCCCTTCACCGGATTCTGGCTTTTTTAACAGAACAAAAAGGGCTCCATTATTTCCCTCAAACGCTTGCGATCGGCATTGATAGTTCAGCTACAGGCTGCCGGGTTGTGGCAAGCGATAAACGCGTTTTTCAGGCTGATCAGGTGCTGGTTTGTAATGGCTATGAGTTTCAGACGCTTTTTCCTGAAATTTACAGGGAAGGCGACCTGCAGGCGGTAAAACTCCAGATGATCCTCCTGGAACAGCAGCCTGCGCAACGGATCCCTGGCTCCATTCTCACAGGGCTAAGCATCCGGCGCTACGAAAGTTTTCAGGAATGCCCGTCTTACCAAAGCATAAAAGCTAAAGAAGATCCGGATAGCCTTTCTAAAAAATGGAGCGTACATATCCTGTTCAAGCAAACCGCCGATGGTGCCATTATTTTGGGCGATTCGCACGAATATGCGGACATCTTCGATAAGGAATCCTTGCGCATTGAAATCAAAACAGCCATCAACGAATACATGATGGAGGAAGCTACGAAGATTTTTAATCTGCAAACCTGGAACATTCGCGAAACCTGGGTGGGCATGTACACCCAGTGCAAAAACAGCGATGTTTTTCAGCGAAAAATTGACGACAGGATTCACCTGCTTACCGGCATAGGCGGGAAAGGGATGACCGGTAGCGCAGGGTTCTCATACGAAAACATCAACCATATTTTGGGCAAATAAACACACTCACCATGAATATTGAATTGGTCGTATTTGACATGGCAGGAACCACTGTCGACGAGCAAAATGTCGTATATAAAACAGTGCACCAAGCCATCCGCCATGCTGGTTTTGACGTTTCCATAGAAGAGGTGCTTTTGCATGCTGCCGGGAAAGAAAAATTTCAGGCCATTCTGGATGTATTGCAAAGCAAAAGCGATGACCCAATAGCGCCGGAAACTGCCAAAAGTATATTTGCTGAGTTTGAAACGCTGCTCGATACTGCTTACGACGCATTAATACCCAAAGCAATGCCGGGAGCAGTGCATGTTTTTGAAACCCTGAAAGTGCGGGGCATCAAAGTGGTGCTGAATACCGGTTATAAACGCCCGGTCGCTGAAGGGTTACTCCAAAAACTAGGCTGGGAAGCCGGAAAAACCTACGACCTGCTGCTTACTGCAGATGATGTGCGCCGAAGCCGGCCATTTCCGGATATGATCCTTGCGGCCTTGCAGCATTTCCGGATTGCCGACCCAAAGCGCAGCGCCAAGGTTGGCGATTCTATTGTAGACATCGAGGAAGGCATTAATGCAGGCTGTTCCATCACCGCAGGCATTACAACCGGTGCGCAAACTGCGGAACAACTCCAATCGGCAAACCCGACTCATGTGATCCATTCCCTGGAAGACCTGCTCCAACTCCTTTAAATTCAGTATTGAAACTGAAAATATCCGCACATGTTACATTCACCTGTATTGAAACGCAGGTTGGCCAATGCCAGCCCGGTGGTATTCATCATCGTCACAGGTTTGGTCGCTTTCACAACCTATGGCTGCATTTATGCTTTTCGCAAACCCTTTACAGCAGCCAGTTTTGCAGGCATGGAAATTTTGGGGGTTCAGTACAAAATAGCCTTGATTATTGCCCAGGTAGCCGGATATGCCCTTTCAAAATTCATCGGGATAGGAGCCATATCTTCGCTTGGCTCGTCGCGGAGGGCCATTGCGGTGCTGGGAATGATTACCATGGCAGGGGCCTCGCTGTTAGGTTTAGCTTTGTCGCCTCCAAGTTGGGGCTTGTTTTGGATGTTTCTGAATGGGTTGCCGTTGGGTATGGGTTGGGGGTTGATTTTTAGTTACTTAGAAGGGCGCCGGGTTACAGAAGCGCTTGCTGCGATCCTGTGTGTCAACTTTATCCTTTCTTCGGGATTTGTAAAAACAGTTGGAAAATGGATCATGCTGGAGTGGGGCGTTTCTGAGTTTTGGATGCCGTTTACGGTAGCCCTGTTATTCTTGCCAGCCTTATTCTTGGGATTGTGGATGTTGGAACATTTGCCGCCACCGTCAGAAAAGGACATTGAACAGCGCAGCCAGCGGGAACCAATGACCCGGAAATCGCGAAAAATGCTGTTCAGGCAATTTGCCCCCGGATTGGCCATCCTGATACTTATTTACCTGATACTCACGATGCTTAGAGACATACGTGACAATTTTTCTGTTGAAATCTGGACAGAGCTTGGGTATGGTGCTCAGCCTGCTATGCTCACCATTGCGGAAATTCCTGTAGCCATATTGGCCCTGCTTTTTGTCGCAATGCTTGCCCTGATTAAAAATAACGCCCGGGCTTTGTGGATCAATCACGCCATTGTAGTGGGCGGTGCACTTTTGATGTTGTTGTCCACTCTGATGTTCAAAACAGGCCACTTATCGCCTGTAGTTTGGATGATCATTTCCGGAGTAGGCGTTTTTTTGCCCTACATTCTGTTCAATGGCGTCATCTTTGATCGGTTGCTGGCAGCTTTTCGGGAGACAGGGAATGTTGGCTTTTTAATTTACTTAGCAGACTCATTTGGTTATTTAGCAAGTGTGCTCATTCTGTTATGGCGTAATTTTGGCAAACCCGAAGTTAGCTGGGTTCAGTTTTTCGCCAGCCTCTGCCTGTATGGAGCCGTGTTGATACTCCTTGCAGGGGGGCTTTCCTGGAATTATTTTCGATTCAAATACATGAAGAAAAAGCAGCTTGAAACGGAAATTATTTAACACAAAATTAGTTTTGTATTGTCATTCAATTCATTTGAATGGAATTTACAATTCTTTAGTTAACAGTAACTTAAATAGGATTTAATGTGGGATTTTCGCCTCCTTAACGCCCTCCTTCTACCTTTGCCCGCATAACATTCACTAAAATTTATCAAACTATGAAGGTACACTGCCGAGCCTTCAAGGGCCTGTTTATTGCCCTTGTTGCAGCTATGTTGTCCATTGCAAACCTCCACGCCCAGTCCATCAGTGGAACGGTTGTAGACGCAGACAACAAAGAACCACTTATCGGTGCCAACATTGCCGTTAAGGATGCGAACCGTGGTTCAGTTTCCGACACCGAGGGTAATTTTTCCATAGAAGTTCGTGCCGGAGAAAAATTAATAATTTCCTATATCGGTTACGCTACGCAGGAATTGGTCGTTGGCACAGAAAAAGAACTCATGATTCAGCTAAAGCAGGAAAACCTGCTTCAGGAAATCACCGTTACTGCATTGGGCATCAGCCGGGAGAAAAAATCGCTGGGCTACTCTGTGCAGGAAGTCAGCGGCAGCAATATGGACAAGGCGCGGGAAACAAATATCGTGAATGCCCTTTCCGGGAAAGTAGCGGGCCTTACCATTGTTGGCAATCCTTCGGGCATTGGTTCTTCTGCCCGGGTTACTATTCGGGGAGAACGATCCCTGAACATCAATAGTAACCAACCGCTGTTTGTTGTAGATGGCGTGCCTATCAGCAACGAATTTCGCGGCTCTTCGGGCAACTCTTACCAGGATGTAGATTATGGCAATGGCGCAGGATTGGTTAATCCGGATGATGTTGCTTCCATTACCGTACTGAAAGGCGCCAGTGCAGCTGCTTTGTATGGCTCCAGGGCCAACAACGGTGTTATTTTGATTACGACCAAGTCAGGCAAAAACACCAAAGGCATTGGCGTTTCGATCAATTCAACGGTTTCATTCGAGAATGTATTGCGGTTGCCGGAATACCAAAATATTTATGGCCAGGGGTTGAACGGCGTTTTTGAATTCAAGGACGGCAATGGCGGGGGCGCTGCCGATGGTGTGGATGAGAGTTGGGGCCCGGCAATGGAAGGCCAGTTGATTCGCCAGTTTGAATCGCCAACCTCCAATGGTTTCCGAGGCGGAGATGTGGGCAACCTGTTTACTTCAATCGGCCCGGTAAACTTAGACGCCCAGTTGGCGGCACGTGGGGAAATCACAGCAACACCCTTTATCGCGAGGCCGGACAATGTTCGCGATTTCTTTGAAACAGGGGTAACACAAACCCACAACGTAGCCATATCCGGCAGCAACGATAAAAGTGATTTCCGCCTTTCTTATACCTGGCTGGACCAAACGGGGGTTGTGCCCAATACTGACCTCCAACGCAATTCAAT
>JABWAJ010000083.1 GCA_013361075.1 Saprospiraceae bacterium
CCCTTGGTAATGATCAGTTTTGGATTAGGAAAATACGTAGCTCCATGATCATTATTCAAGGCTTTGAGTAAGGATTCAGCTGCGGGATTTTCCCATTTAAATTGAGCAAAGCCGGCATACTCTTTGCCTTTTTCGATAGCCTGGCTTTCTATCAGTCGTGTATTTACATCTATTTTTAATGGTTCATCAACCCATTTACCAACCAATTTTTGCAGAACGCCATTTTTTACCTGAGCCGTAATTCTGGCAGCATCAACAGGTACCTTGTAGTAATATTGCTGGAATTGAATATAATTCCCGTCGGGCTGCTTGTTTTCCCGTAATAAACCAAAACTCATTCCGTCTTGTCCGGTCATTCGTGTGAGGTAATCCGCCAGTTCGTTTTCAGGAATTTTCTCCTTTTCAAGATTCGGTAAAATGCGCAACGACTGCGCTTGAAGGGAAACTGAGAGTAGCAGGCCCATGGACAGCAACAGTCCAGACCAACGCCGTACAGATAACTTCATAAATCAGGGTTTTTGGTAAAAAAATAAATCAAAAAATCTTAGAAATCAAAGGTAGAACAGAGGTCTTCTTTAAGCAAAATTTGGGGCAACTCATGATTGTATGCCACTTTTAAAAATCTAAATTACATATTTTTTTTAAATTATCTTTCAAAGCAAATTGTGGAATCCTGCACCGCTTAAGTAGTGGAGGTGAATGGTTTGTCCATTCCGGTTGGGCGGGGCTATCGGGATGTTTTGGAAGATTTGTAGTAGCTCCTTCAAAACAATTCTCCCTGTTTATACTGTTTCTGACTTTGTACCTTCGCGTTGGCCACAACCAGTTGTCGCCAACATTCAACACAACACCTTTACACGAAAATGCATCATCATGAAAATTGGATTCGTCGGACTCGGAAAAATGGGCTTCAACATGGTCCATCGCTTATTGGAACACCAACACGAGGTAGTCGTTTGGGACAGATCGCAGGAAACGATCCAAAAAATTGAAGCGCTGGGCGCAATCGGTGCAGCATCGCTCGAAGACCTGGTTTCCAAACTTCCAGCCCGGAAAGTAGTCTGGCTGATGGTGCCTGCCGGAAAACCAGTGGATGAAAACTTAGAGACGTTGCTGGCCCTGCTTGGCCAAAACGACATTGTGGTAGACGGCGGCAATTCTTTCTGGCGGGAAACCCAGCAGCGCTCGGCAAAAGCAGCGCAAACCGGCGTCCATTTCCTCGACTGCGGCACCAGTGGCGGCGTTTGGGGCCTGCAAAACGGCTACTGCCTCATGTACGGTGGCGAAAAAGAAGCAGCGGATTTCCTGGAACCTGTTTTCAAATCCTTAGCTCCGGAAAACGGCTATGTTTATTGCGGACCTTCCGGAACGGGCCACATGGTGAAAATGGTGCACAACGGCATCGAATACGGCATGATGCAGGCGTATGCCGAGGGATTTGAAATACTAGCTAAGGCGCCTTACGGCCTTGATTTGCCAAAAATTGCGGATGCTTGGCAATACGGCAGTGTAGTGCGCTCGTGGTTGCTGGAATTGGCGGTCATTGCGCTGAAAGACGACCCGAAATTAGAAGCCATTGAAGGCTATGTCTCCGATAGCGGAGAAGGTCGGTGGACGGTACAAACCGCCATTGATTTTGATGTGCCGGCCCACGTCATTACGGCGTCGTTGTACACCCGGTTCCAGTCGCGGCAAGAGGAGTCTTTTGCCATGAAAATGCTGGCAGCCCTGAGAAATCAGTTTGGCGGACACGCCGTTAAAACCAAAGAATAAAGCACCCGATGAAAAAAAACGACAACAGCCTGTACGTCATTTTTGGCGCTTCGGGCGACCTGAATAAACGAAAATTGGTGCCGTCCCTCTATGCACTTTTTGTACAGGGGCTTTTGCCGGAAAAATTTGCCATGCTGGGCGTTTCCCGCACTCCTTTTACAGACGAGGCGTATCGCGCGGCCATGAAAGCCGACATCAACCGATACAAAGAAGTGGAGGATGCCTCCCAAATAGAAGCCTTCCTTCAAAAAATCTACTACGTTGCCGTTCAGGTGAATGACGCTGCCGCTTACCCGGCATTCAAACAGTACCTGGAGGCCTTGCGGGAAAAGGAACAGATTGGCGGGAATACCGTATTTTACCTCTCCACACCGCCAACCTCTTACGGCGTCATTCCCAAACACTTGGCTTCGGTTGGCCTGAACAAACAAAAAGACGGCTGGAAACGGCTCATCATCGAAAAACCTTTTGGCTACGACCTTGAGTCTGCCATGGAATTGAAAGATATTCTACTGAAAGACTGGAAAGAAGATCAAATTTACCGGATTGACCACTACTTAGGAAAAGAAACCGTTCAGAACTTGCTGGTTACCCGGTTTTCCAACGGAATTTTTGAACCCTTGTGGAACCGCAACTACATCCACCACGTAGAGATTACGGCGGCAGAAAGCATTGGCGTTGAGCAACGCGGGGGGTATTACGAAACGGCAGGCGCTTTGCGGGATATGGTTCAGAACCACCTTCTGCAAGTTGCGGCCATCACGGCAATGGAGCCTCCCTCTTCGCTTGAACCCATTGCCATCCGGAATGAAGTGTTGAAGGTATTTCAATCCCTGCGCCCCATCCGGAAAGCCGACGTTAAAGCCCAGGCGATCCGGGGTCAGTACGTCGCATCCACCATAAAAGGCGAAAAGATGCCGGGGTATCGGGAAGAGCCGGAGGTCAGTCCGGATTCCGTCACAGAAACCTACGCAGCGTTGAAATTTTATATTGACAACTGGCGCTGGGGGGGCGTACCGTTTTACATCCGTACGGGCAAGCGGTTGCCGACCCGTGTCACCGAAGTAGTGGTGCACTTCAAACCGACCCCTCATTTCCTGTTTTCGCAGGGCGAAGCGGCCCATACCTGCAATCAGCTGGTCATTCGCATTCAGCCGGATGAAGGAATCCTGATGAAATTTGGCATGAAAACGCCGGGGGCTGGTTTCGAGGTACAACGGGTCAATATGGATTTTCACTATTCTGACCTGACCAATCAACGAATTCCCTCAGCATACGAGCGCCTGCTTTACGATTCAATGAAAGGCGACGCAACTTTGTTTGCACGGACGGAAGAAGTCATTGAAGCCTGGAAATTTTTATCTCCGGTGCTGGAAGCCTGGAAAAACGACAAAACAGTTCCCCTGCACGGCTATCCGGCTGGTAGCTGGGGACCGGAAATGGCGGATGACCTGATTGACGGAGAAGACATGACCTGGCGTTACCCGTGTAAAAACCTTTCGGATGACGGGGTTTACTGCGAATTGTAAAAGCCGGGCGGGTACACGTTCCTTTTTTCAGGATGGCTTTGATTGAGGATTGCGCAGATTGCAGCAGAGCATTAAGCAAATGTACTCATAAAATATGCACAGCCAGCGATCTCCGGCATCGTCATTCAGCCAGCGACATCAGGTAACTAACCCCGAATACGATCACCGTGGTGACAATACCCGTAAGGAAAACGGTGTAACAAATCCGGAGTTGCCGGTATTTGATGCCTAAGGATTTTCCCAAAAAAAAGAGGTCCCTCATGATGGCGTCGTTCAACACCTCTTCATCCTCAACCGTAACCCGCATCCCTTCTTTGTATTCGGGAAGTTCCATTTCATAAAAATTGCCGAAAAAAAACAGGTTGGCACCCCGTTCCTTGATTTTGCTGATATCGGTAGAGCCGATCATCCGGATGGGCCGGGTGGCTAAGGTTGCGAAAATAATGGAAAAAAGGCAGGTAGTCATCAGCAGGATCATTGGGGCCAGCAGGAAAACATTTTCTTTGACATAAGAAGCTGCCATAGGCATGGTAATGGTCAGGATCAATGCGTTGATACTGAGCATGATATTTGCTTTATTATCAGCTAAACTGCTCAGATCGAGGTGATTGCGCAAAGCCGTTTTGAACATCATCTGGGCGCTTTTATTCTCTGATATTGGCACCGACTCTTTCTTTTTCTTTTCCGGGTTGGCTAATTTTTTCAGCCGGCGCTGGTTCATTTCAAATTGGGTGCTGTACAAATCCTGAGCCGCTTTGGTATAATATAGGTGTTGTTTGAAAAAGCGGTGATTCAGCTCAAACCACTCCGTATCAGAATAGTGCTGCCCCAGCATGCGCGCCCATTCCTGGCGCAGGCCGTGTAAAATATCCAGATAGCGGTCGCTGCCGAGATTGCTCAGGTCTGCATCTTTCATGACCTCTTCGAGCCGGTTATGGGGGGTTCGGTCAACAGAAGTTACTGCAATACAAGCCAGTACCTTGTTCAATTTTTCCTTCGAATATCCCTGCGCTTCCAGCAATTCCTGTGCAATGCGGCCGCTTACGGCTTCGTGCCCGGCATATTTTTCGGTAAACCCGGTATCGTGCAGGAGGGCGGCCAATTCCAGAATCTCCAGTTCTTCTCCTTCAATTTTAAGGATGCGGCTGAGGTCAAGTACAGCTTTGTGCACGGCGAGGGTATGCGGAAGGTTGTGATAAGTATGGCCTTCGCTTAACTTTTCAGTTAGTAGCGAAGTAACTTGTTGTTCAATCAGAGAAACAATGGACGACATTTGTGGACGAATTTATACCCAGCATGGGCGTGTAAACCGGTTGTGCTTTACTCATACTGCGACAAAGGCACTTTTGTTACACAGACAAGGCATTACAAGTCTGTTTTTTTTCCGCGTCGGCAAATATAGTCCTGCTGCCCAAAAAATATGTACTTTTCACAATCGCTTTCGCAAACGGTTAAAAACAATAGTGATATGGCTATTTCCGGAGCTTCTTCTGCTACTTTGGTTCAAAACCTGATCATCGGTGCCGGGCCGGCCGGGCTTGCTGTGGCCGGCCGCCTGCGGCAATTGGGGATTCCTTTTGAAATAATAGAAAAAAGCGACCACGTTGCCGATGCCTGGCGGCGGCACTACGACCGGCTTTGCCTGCACACCGTCAAGGAATTATCGCACCTGCCCGGGTTCCCGTTTCCGGAAAACTATCCGCGCTACGTTCCAAGAAGTAAGCTGGTGGACTATTACGAAGCTTATGCCAAAAAATATCAGATACACCCACTGACCGGACAGGAAGTGGTGCACCTCCGCCGGAAACAGGGCATTTGGCTGGTCCGTACCACAAAACAGGATTTTCGGGCGGCCAATGTCGTGATTGCCACAGGCGCCAACCGCGTGCCGGTGGTGCCGCAATGGCCGGGTCAGGAAGCTTACCGCGGCCAGCTTCTGCACAGCAGTGCTTACAAAAACCCCGCTCCCTGGTCGGACCAAAAAGTGCTGGTGGTAGGCATGGGAAATTCAGGGGCTGAAATTGCCCTTGATCTTTGTGAAAACGGTGTTGACGTACACCTTTCGGTACGCGGACCGGTCAACATCGTACCCCGTGACTTTTTGGGCAATCCAACCCAAAAAACGGCGCTGAAACTGGCCAAACTCCCCTACTGGCTGGGAGACAGGATCGGGATCCTCCTTCGCAGCATCACCATTGGCGACCTTTCCCGTTTCGGCATTGCTACCCCGGCTATGCCTCCGTCTAAACAACTGCGCCTGAGCGGAAAAACGCCGGTTATTGACATTGGCACCGTGGCGAAAATAAAATCCGGAAAAATCAAAGTACAACCGGCTGTAAGGAGCTTTACCCCTGAAGGCGTCGTTTTTGAAAATGGCAGCTCATTGCCCTTTGATGCAGTAATCCTTGCCACGGGTTACCGTTCCAGACTCGGAGATTTTATTGAGTATACCCAAGGCTTGCTCGACGACTACGATCTGCCCCGGTACACCATCGGAGAAGGTGAATTTCAGGGGCTTTTTTTTGTGGGATTCGACAATTACACAACCGGCGGTGTGCTGGGTGTCATCAACAGAGACTCGGCCATCATCGCCAACGCCATTGCGACTTCGGGCGCAAATTGGCCTGAAGACGAGGAACTGCCGGAGTAAGGTAAAGACTTCAAAAAGTATCCCTCTTTAAGGCCATTGATCCTGAATTATCACATAAAATCTTATCTTTTGGAAACAAGACCATTATTTTTGACTAAATTCGGTTTCTGTCTGAATCTTTAGATCCACTATTTAATAGCTGAACACCATGAGAATGCTCGTTGCATCCCTGATTTTATTAATTGCTGCGTCAGGCTGCGTATCCAGTCGGAAATACCAGGATTCTGAGCTGGCGCGCCGCAAATTGCAATCCGACTACGACGACGCCCGTAAAAAAGCAGCCAACTACGGCGAAGAAAATGCTGTGCTCAAAACGGCTATGGACAAAGCACAGAAAGACGCGGCCAACCTGCGCAGCGATCTGGCGCTATCCCGTGAACGCTACGACCAGTTAGACAAAACCAATAAAGACCTGCTGACGCGTTATGATCGCCTGCTGGCCCAAAACGAAATGCTGCTGAATGCCACTGCGACGGAAAAACAAGACCTCCGAGGGCAATTGGCAGCTAAAGAGACTGAGTTGAACAACCGCGAGCGCCGCATGCTGCAATTAGAGCGCGACCTGAGCGCCCGCGAACAGCGCGTGAAGGAATTAGAAGCGGCCATCAATGACAAAGAAAACAAAATCGCTGACCTGCGCAGCAAAGTCACCCAGGCGCTGCGGGGTTTTTCCAATACAGATCTGACCGTACGCGAGGAGAAAGGAAAAGTATATGTATCGCTAAGCCAGGATCTGCTTTTCCCGTCAGGCAGCAAAACCATCAATAGCGCAGGCCGGGAAGCTTTAGCCAAACTGTCGCAGGTGCTGAATACCAATACCGAAATCAACATTACCGTTGAAGGCCATACCGACAGTGACGGAGATGATGCCCTGAACTGGGACCTGAGCGTAGGCAGGGCCAGTTCGGTCGTAAAAGAACTGACCAAAAACAATGTAGATCCAAAACGGGTCATTGCTGCAGGTCGTGGTGAGCATTTTCCGGTGGCCGGAAATGAAACGACCGCCGGCAAAGCGCAGAACCGCAGGACGGAGATTATTTTGACGCCAAAGCTGGATGTGTTGTATCAAATATTGGATTAATACCCAATCCCCACTTTCTTATAAATAAAGTGGAGCAACCACGCTGGTCCGATCAGCAAAAACTGCACATCCTCCAAAAACGATGGCTTTTTGCCTTCGATTTTGTGGCCGATGAACTGCCCGATCCAGGCAACCACAAAGATGCCGAGGGAAACGAGTGCCATTTGGCCGGCGTTGCGGCCCGTCATTTCAAAAATGGCGTTGTTGCCCCACAACATGGCTCCGCCTACGACAATAAAGCCGAGGAACATGGGCAGCGACAAGCGCAGGTAATAGACCAGGGCTGCCAGGAGCAGCACGGCTGCCCAGTTAAAAAACAAGCTTCGCTCCGTGAAGAACGGAATGGCATACAGCATGCCAAAAAGACTGAACATGATGGACGGCACACAAACCCAATGGATGAGTTTGTTGGTGGCATTCTGGTGGCTTTCGCCATACTTGTCTAAAAACCAGTGTATTGTCTTAGCCATATTCAAAAATTGTTTAGTTTCCCGTTCAGGGGAATAAAGTTAATCAGATTCTAAAATTATTCCTCTACTTTTGCATCGCTCAAAAGCATGCTGGTTCTCATTTTTTCATTTTTAAAGTATAGCCAATAGTGACCAACAAGTACTTTGACCTCATTGATCAGACTTTTTACTTTCCACAGGAAGGGTTTGATATTGAAGAGGGGTATTTGGTATTCAACGAGATACCATTGATTCACTTGATCCGTAAATACGGCACGCCACTTAAGCTCACTTATTTGCCAAAAATCGGTTCGCAGATAAAAAAAGCCCGGAACATGTTTACCAGGGCGATGAACTCGCTGGGCTACAACGGCAAATATTATTACTGTTACTGCACCAAAAGCTGCCATTTCAGTTATGTGCTCGATGAAGCCCTGCAACACGACGTGCAATTAGAAACTTCTTCGGCATTCGACATTGACCTCATCAGGCGCTTACATGGCCAGGGCAAGCTGGAAAAAGACATCATCATCATCTGCAACGGATTCAAGCCGCAGAACTACCTTGAAAAAATTGTGGGTCTTATCAACGATGGTTTCGTCAATGTGATTCCTGTTTGCGACAATGTTCAGGAAATAGATTACTACAATGTGCACGTAAAGGGAGAATGCAAAATCGGCATTCGGGTGGCTACAGAGGAAGAACCCAATTTTGAATTTTATACTTCCCGCCTCGGCATCCGCAACGCCGATGTGGTTCGCTTTTACACCGAAAAAATCGCTGACAACCCCAAGTTTCAGCTCAAGATGCTCCACTTTTTCGTAGACACAGGCATCAAGGATACGCTTTATTACTGGGGAGAGTTAAAAAAGGCCATCAAACTGTATTGCGAACTGAAACCGCAGGCGAAAGACCTTTCTGCCATCAACATTGGCGGGGGAATGCCCATCCGCAACTCGCTCGGATTTGAATTCGATTACAAATACATGGTGAAGGAGATTGTCAACCTCATCCTGAACGCCTGCGAAGAAGAAGGGGTGCGCGAACCCGACATTTTTACAGAGTTTGGAAAATATACGGTTGGTGAAAGCGGCGCTACCATTTTTTCGGTGCTTGCGCAAAAGCAGCAAAACGACGCCGAGATGTGGTACATGATTGACAACTCCCTGATGACGACCCTGCCCGATACCTGGGGCATCAGCGAGCGCTTTATTTTGCTGCCCATCAACAAGTGGAACAACGACTACCGCCGGGTAAACATCGGGGGATTGAGCTGCGACAACTCTGATTATTACAATGCGGAGGTTCACGAAGGCCAGGTTTACCTGCCTGCCATCAATGGCAATGATGAGGAACCGCTCTATATCGGCTTTTTTCATACCGGGGCCTACCAGGATTCGATCAGCGGGTACGGCGGGATCAAGCACTGCCTCATTCCATCGCCTAAACACATTCTGATTGACAAAGACAGCCAGGGCAATTTAGTGGACCGGCTCTACAACCCGGAGCAGACAGCGGAAGACATGTTGAAAATTTTGGGGTATTGAGGAAAAAAGGTTGAAGGCGTCACTTCACGAACTATTCTTTGGGATCTATTTCGGCGTCTTCAACTGCATTTTCACTTTCTTCACTTACAATCATTGAAACATCTAAATCTCTGGAGCCAATTAGCCCAATTGCTGCATAAAATTTTTCAATTTCCCGACGTCTTTTACCCCTGGTGCAGCCTCAAACCGGCTGTTCAAATCCAGTCCGTACAAGGCCGGGCATTTTAGCTGCCGGATGGCATCCAGCGATTTTTCACTGATGCCTCCGCTCAGGAAAAACGGGGTAATGCCGGTGTATTGCTGCAACAGCGACCAGTCGAAGGCGACTCCGGATCCGCCATGCTGTTCATTTTTTGTATCGAACAAAAAATAGGTACACCAACCCTGATAAGCTTTGGTTTCTTCAAAATCGAATTGGCCGTCAACGGCAAATGCTTTGATGATTTTAGCCTGGTGCAGGGTGCTGATGTCCCAATACTGCTTCAACTCCTGGCAATATTCCGGGCTTTCATTGCCGTGCAATTGTACATAGTCGAGCTGGTAGTCGTGAACTGCGTTAAGAATCCGCTCGATTTCAGCATTCACAAAAACGCCGACCTTTTTGACCTTCCCAAACATCTGGCGGTTTTTGTGCACCCAGTTTTCAAATTTGGGGTTGTCAGCATAACGCGGCGAGCGTTCATAAAAAATGAAGCCTATAAAATCAACCGGCAAATCAAGCAGTTGCGTGATGTTCTCCGGCTCTTTCATGCCGCATACTTTAATTTTCATGCTGTTAGAGTTTGTAGCGCCAATTTAGCCGCCGAAAATATGACCGAAAAAATATACAACCCATACGATGACGTATAAGGCTGTTGGGAAAACGATTCCCCGCATGGTATCGGTGTACCGCTTTTTTTGGTAAACATTAAGCGGCCAGAGGTTGAGGCAAATGGCAACGATGGCGATGGTCCGTTGCCGGAAATCCGTAGAAAAGCCGGCAGATTTCAGCCAGCCAAAGCTTTCCAATTGTTCATAAATCATCAACAGTACGGCGTATCCGACAAAGGGAAGCACCAAACCAACTACAGCCCCGATCCACAGGGCATTTCGATCTAAAAATGAAAACATGGCAATCTGTTTTTATACAAAAGCACGATAGAACCCGTATAGAATGTAATTTTTAAGAAAGGATACTCCATCCTCACTTTTTCCGGTAAAAAAGAGCCCGGCTACTTTACAAATTCAAGGTCTTTCATCAACTGAACAGCCTGGTAGTTGGTTAGGTCGTGATGAGACGGCACTACAGAAATATAACCATTTTCGAGTGCCCAAATATCAGTATCCTGGCCGGGATCCTCGTTGACAAATCTTCCTGTTAACCAGTAATACCGCTGACCTCGCGGGTCAATGGCTTCTGTGTACTCTTCGATCCAACGGGCATCAGCCTGGCGGCAAACGCGAATCCCGTTGATCTCTGCTTCGGGCAAATTGGGAATGTTTACGTTCAGCAGGTTTCCGTGCTCCATGCCATGCGCCAGCACATAGTCCATAATCCGGCGGATAAAAGGCTTTCCCGCTTCAAAATTGGCTGAAAAAGAATAGTCGAGCAGCGAAAACCCGATAGACGGAATGTTTTCAAGCGAGGCTTCCATAGCCGCGGATAAAGTACCCGAATAAATGATGTTGATGGAAGCATTAGAACCATGATTGATCCCCGAAACGCAAAGGTCTATGGTGCGGTCTTTAAACACGACATTTTTAGCCAACTTGACGCAATCAACCGGAGTGCCGGAACATTCATAGGCTTCTATGTTGTCAAATACTGCCGAAGGACGCAGGCGGATGGGGCGGTCAATGGTGATGGCATGCCCCATGGCGGATTGCGGGGAGTCGGGTGCGACGACTACGACATCGCCCAGGCTACTGGCTACTTCCACTAAGGCGCGGATACCCTGCGAGGTGATGCCATCGTCGTTGGTCACTAAAATTAATGGCTTTTTCATGAAATGTGTATTCTGAAGATGTTGAGGGTGCAAAAATAAGCGGGTTTAGGGATTAAAGACTTGAAATCTTGTTGCCTAAAATAATCTCCCTGAATTTTATGCCGGCCCGCGACTAAGGAGCGTTGTCAATTTTTCAAAACTGCCCTTTGCGAATCACCTCCATTCCCTATTTTTACCCCATGAACACAACCACCATTCGCAAAGCAACCCTTGCTGACCTTCCTGCCGTCCATGAGTTGGTGCGGGAATTAGCCATTTACGAAGAATCAGAAGCTGCTTTTACAGCCACACTGGAAGACTATACCCGCGATTTTCAGGCAGGCAGATTTGAAGTACTGGTTGCTGAGACTGAATCGGCAGGCATTATTGGCATGGCTTTTTATTACATGACTTACTCTACCTGGAAAGGACCAATGCTGTGGCTGGAAGATTTTGTAGTAAAAGCGGCTCACCGCGGATCCGGTGCCGGGCAATTACTTTTTGATGCTTATGTGGAAGAAGCCCGGCAACGTGGCTGCCGCTTAGTTAAATGGCAGGTATTGGACTGGAACGAACCAGCCCTCAATTTTTACCGCCGCCAGCAGGCAATCATCGAAACCAACTGGTGGAGTGGGAAAATTTTCCTGACAGATTCAGCGCAAACAAATCTTTAAAAAGAATTATTTGTGAAAACTAAAAATTACTTTCTATTTTTACGGCGCCTTGGTCGAAACACCGGGCTTCATTTGTCACTTCGCAACAAATTCCAAACCCCCTGCCACAAATAAGCTGGCGGCTGATCACAGGCCCCGAACAAACACAAACAAATAGTCCTCTGAACATTCAAACACTTTTTTACTGACTTCGCAACAATTTATGTTGCCGGTTTTCCCAACGTCTTTCTTTGGGCATTCCGGTTGCAGCCATCGGATAAATATAGTGTTTCATAGTGTGAGGAGTGGCCGCCCAGGCGGTTGCTCCTTCTTTTTCAGGGAAGTACGGATATCCTGTTTCTGGTCTATTCCTCAAAGTTCAAAACCGGCATCAACCACCTTTTTGCTTCCTCTACGGACATTCCTTTCCGGCGCGCATAGTCCTCTACCTGGTCTTTTCCGATTTGGCCCAGGCCAAAATATTTGGCCTCCGGATGTGAAAAATACCATCCACTTACACTGGCAGCAGGGTGCATGGCAAAGCTTTCCGTCAGGCGGATATGGGTATGGGTATCTACGTCCAGTAATTGCCAGAGCGTCTTTTTTTCGGTGTGTTCCGGGCAAGCCGGATAGCCTGGTGCCGGGCGGATCCCCTGATAAGCTTCTTCGATCAGCGCTTCCGTGCTTAGGGTTTCTGTGGCAGCATAGCCCCAGAACTCTTTGCGTATGCGCTCGTGCAGGCGTTCGGCGAAAGCTTCCGCAAGGCGATCAGCCAGTGCCTTTACCATAATGGCGTGGTAATCGTCGTGTTCTTTTTCAAATTTTGCTACCCACTTTTCAATGCCAAATCCGGCGGAAACCGCAAAAGCGCCGATATAATCGCGTCGCCCGGTATGTGCCGGTGCGATAAAGTCAGCCAAACAAAGATTGGGCTGTCCTGCTGCTTTCTGCACTTGCTGACGCAGATGGCGCAAGGTGACAAGGACAGTTTTCCGGTCTTCGTCGGTATACACTTCAACATCGTCATCTCCAACGCTGTTGGCCGGGAACAATCCCGCCACTGCCTGGGCAGACAACCAGTGTTCGTCTATCATGCGCCGCAACAGGCTACGTGCGTCATTGTAGAGTTTTTGGGCTTCTTTGCCCACAATTTCATCCTGCAAAATCGCCGGAAACTTGCCAGCCAGTTGCCAACTGGAAAAAAACGGAGTCCAGTCGATGTATTGCGCCAACTCTTCTATGGAATAATCTTCAAAGGTCATGATGCCCGTTTTTACAGGTACGGGCGGCGAATAATCGCTCCAGTTCAGGCGCAGCTTGTTTGTTCTGGCCTGGTCTAAGGTCAGAAATTGTTTGGAGGATTGCCGGTTGGCGCGCGCTTCCCGCACCCTGGCGTATTCATTTCTGGTTTCTTCGATAAAAGTCATGCGAGTTCCATCGTCGTTGCCAATAAGTGCGCTTACGACAGCCACGCTCCGGGAAGCGTCAAGCACATGCACCACGGGCCCCGCAGAATAATGCGGTTCTATTTTGACCGCCGTGTGGGTTTTGGAAGTTGTGGCACCACCGATTAGCAAAGGAATGGCAAACCCTTCCCGCTGCATTTCTTTGGCAACGTGCACCATTTCATCCAATGAAGGGGTAATCAAACCGCTGAGGCCAATAACATCAGCGTTGATCTCTCTGGCAGTTTTTAAAATTTTATCGGCAGGCACCATTACCCCCAGGTCCACAATATCGTAGTTGTTGCAAGCCAGAACGACTCCGACAATGTTTTTTCCAATGTCGTGTACATCGCCTTTGACCGTAGCCAGCAGGATTTTTCCTTTGGAGCTTTTTTCTCCGGCTTGTTTTTCTGCCTCAATGAACGGAGTGAGGTAGGCCACCGCTTTTTTCATTACCCGGGCACTTTTGACTACCTGGGGCAAAAACATTTTTCCGGAACCAAACAAATCGCCCACCACGTTCATGCCATCCATCAACGGGCCTTCAATGACGTGGAGGGGGCGCGGATATTGCTGCCGGGCTTCTTCTTTGAATTTTACGTTATACTTGTATTGTATGGAAAGTGAATATCCGAGTCCGCAAACTCCGCCCGAAGAAACAGCTCCTGCCCCGCTCTATAATCGTTTTCTGGAGCGCGGTCGTGTAGGAAAAAATGAATGGTGGCGTTATGCTGTCGGAGTGATAATATCGTTCGGCGGTTATCTTCTATTCTCTGTTCCGATTCTTTTCGCGATGTCTGCTGCATTGCTGAAAAAGGGAATTACGAATGAACAGGAGATGCGGGAGAAAATGACCAATCCTGAATTTCTGGGATTGAATCCGAATGTACTGTTAGTGCTGTTGCTATTGAGCTTCGCAGGTGCAATGATAGGGTTATGGATTGCAGTAAAATTCATTCACAAAAAACCTTTCCGATCGATCATCACATTCGCAGAGAAGATTCGTTGGAAGCGTGTGGCAACTGCTGCATTGGCATGGTTTCTTTTTTCCGGTTTGTGGATCGTTTTTGCAATCATTAAAGATCCGGAGAATCTGAGATTCACATTTGAAGCCGGACCATTTATCACAACATTAATCATTGCATTAATACTGCTTCCTGCACAAACCTGGTGGGAAGAATTCAGGATGCGTGGATACTTGTTGCAAGCGATTGGTCAACGTACAAAAACAGCATTCCTTCCTGTCATTTCCACCTCACTTATTTTCGGACTGCTTCACGCGGGTAATCCGGAGGTTGCAACACATGGATTTCTGAGTACAATGCCCATGTACATTCTTCCGGGTTTACTGTTTGGTATTATCGCTGTACTTGATGAAGGTCTGGAAATACCAATGGGCTTTCACTTTGCCAATAATCTTTTCGGCACAATAGTAATTACCAACGACAATAGCGCTA
>JABWAJ010000664.1 GCA_013361075.1 Saprospiraceae bacterium
GGGCGCACCACGCGCTCGTTGCCGCCGATCACCGCGCTCGGGTCGGCCGGGCGGATGTTGCTGACGACGAGGAACTTGTTGGTCAGCCTGCCGGCGGCATCCAGCAGCGGAAAGTACTTCTGGTTGGCCTTCATGGTGAGGATCAGGCATTCCTGCGGCACGTCGAGGAATTCCTGCTCGAACGTGCAGGTCAGCACGTTGGGCCGCTCGACCAGCGCCGTCACCTCTTCGAGCAGTGCGTCGTCCTCGATGGGCTTCAATCCTTCCTTGGCGGCCGCGGCTTCGAGCTGGCGGACGATCTCGGCCCGGCGCGCGGCGAAGCCCGGAATCACCGCGCCTTCGCTTTCCATCTGCTGGGCGTAGCTGTCGGCATCCTTGATCGACACGAACGGGTTCTTCGCCTCGAAGCGGTGGCCCTGCGTCTCGCGGCCGGCCGTCAGGCCGAGCACCATAACTTCCGGTTGCGGAACTTCGTCCCCGTGCAGCACGACCAATTTATGTGCCGGACGAACAAATTTCTCGGTCGTCCAGCCGGGCTGAACGCAGTTCTCATGGAGCTGGTACGCCATGACCTTGGGAATTGGGAGGGCATCAATGGCCCCCTCTATCGCGGCCTCGAGAGTAATTGCTAGCGGAGCACCTGCCGCCAGATCTTCGCGGTGTTTGATAACCTGCTTGCCGTTTTCTTCTTCGACAACAAAAAGTGACTTCAAATTTTTAAACATGCTGTAAAAATTGTGATGTTGCAAATATAACACGTAAATGCGGCGAAAACGTTGCGGGCCTTAGACTAAAAAGGATGAAAACTCTACAAAGGAATAAAAAAAGCGCTGATTCTACAAAGGAAGCCCCTAATCCATATTTTTACGCGAAAATCCGGATTGCCTATGACTTTTGATGTGACGATACCTGTATTGAATGAAGAAGCGACACTGGCACAAAATGTCCGCATCCTTCATGCGTTTCTGAAAATGCATTTCCCCGAACAGGGGCAATGGCGCATTGTGATTGCCGACAATGGCTCAACCGACCGCACTCCGGAAATCGGTCGGGAGTTAATGACCGAGTTTCGGGAGCTGGCTTTTGTAAAAGTCCCGGAAAAAGGGGTTGGACTGGCCCTGAAAACCTCTTGGGGGCAATCCAATGCGGATATTGTTGGTTATATGGACCTGGATCTCGCCACCGCCCTGCCTCATTTTCTGGAAGCTTACGAAGCCCTTGCAGCGAAAAATTATGACATTGTTTATGCAACCCGTCTGCACCGGCGCTCCAAAGTCATCGGCAGAAGCCTAAAACGGGAAATTGCTTCACGCGGCTTTAATCTTTTGCTAAAATTCTGCCTTGGCATCCGATTTTCAGATGGCATGTGCGGGTTTAAATTTCTCAAACGAAACGTTTTTCAGGTGCTTTACAATGGAGGTGCCCAAAACGACGGGTGGTTTTTTTCTACAGAACTCCTCGTTGTTGCTGAATGGAAAAACCTGAAAATATTCGAATTGCCGGTTACCTGGACGGACGATACCAGCAGCAGCAGGGTACAGGTTATTCCATTGGCCAAAAAATACCTTGCAGCCATGTGGGCGCTGCGTCGCAAAAAATACAACAACCCTGATTCTTTGCCATCATGACACGACTCCGCCAACTTTCTTCCCATCAGGCAGGTATTCTTGCTGTTGTTGTTGCGGCCATTTTGTGGAGTACGGGCGGGCTGTTTATCAAATTACTGCCTTTTGATCCGTTCACCATCCTGTTCTACCGTTCAGCCATTGCAGCTGTGCTTTTTGGCTACACTTGCCGGAATAAGCTACTTGCCGTCAATCGAAAAAATGTGATAGCCATCCTGTTTTATACAGCATTACTGGTGAGTTTTGTTGTAGCAACCAAAAAAACAACGGCAGCAAATGCCATTTTTTTACAATATACCGCTCCCATTTATGTCTTACTGATGGAGCCCCTGCTTTTTCGCCTGAAATTGGAACGCATCAACGTTGTGACCATTCTCGTTTGCATCGCCGGTATGCTCCTGTTTTTCATAGGCGACCTGCAAGTGGGGAATGTTGGTGGCAATTTTTTGGGATTGTTCTCCGGCATCTGTCTGGCGGGGTTTATGCTGGTTCAGCGTACCAATGCCCCGGAAAAACAGGAGGTTTCGATCTTCTGGGGCAATATTCTGGTTGCATTGGTGGGATTGCCGTGGTTTTTGGAGTCGGCACCTCCTACCCTTCCCCAATGGGGAATGATCGCTTTTCTGGGGTTCGTCCAGATCGGATTGGGCTATCTGCTTTTTACCTACGGCCTCAAACGCACTCTGGCAGTAGAAAGTGCGCTTCTTGCCATGCTGGAACCCATCCTGAACCCCGTGTGGGTCTTCATTGGCTACGGCGAACGGCCTGCCAATCTGGCCATTGCAGGCGGGTTGGTCATCATAGCCATGCTGATCATTCGCACAATCGTTACTGAACGGGCAAAGTTGCGCAGAAAGCCAGTTCCTTTTTGACCGTTTTCAGGCAAACTGATTATCTTTCTGCCACTTTGAATCAAGAATACCTGGCACTAAGATGAAACAAGTACTCGCGGGGGTTTTGCTGTTATTTTCAACTGCACTTTTTGCCCAGTCGGCTGTCCCTGATGTTGAAACAGTGACCATACCGGGGACCAAACAATCATTCCGGATGGCACTGCTTCCCGGCGGAAAATTTTCAATGGGCAGCCCGGAGACGGAAGC
>JABWAJ010000665.1 GCA_013361075.1 Saprospiraceae bacterium
CTACCCGGAATCTTTGCTCCTTGACGCCCGGTTGAAAGTCATTAAGCCTTACCTTCAGCCAACTTACCGGAGCGAAACTTCGGGAAGTGCATACCCTCTGACCCAACGGGTGGAAGTACCTTTGCCCGTCGTATATGGCAGAACAGGAGACGGTTATTCTGAGTGTTTTCTTCCCTTGATCTACGAAAGCTTCCGCTATCAGGATGAAAAGCAATTTGATGCCTTGCTTCAGTATATGGCCATTAATAAGCTGAACAGTCTGTCGCCGGAGAAGCTCTATCGGCTTATGGCCTATCCAATGCCTTATCTGGACCATATATCCCTTAAAGTGAACACTTTTCGGGAATACACCTGGGGCGATTTTTTTGAAAGGCGGGAATATCCTACCCTGTCGAGGCTGGCAGAACAGTATCCTTTTCCCAAGGCCACCGGAAAAGGCCGGATTGCAACGATAGAAGCTGCCTGGGAAATGGAAGACAAAGTAGCAGAGGCTCACGAAAAGCTGACTTATCATCGCGCCAATGTAATAATCGTCGGAGCGCCTGGTTCAGGGAAAAGCGCCGTTTTAAGCCAGGTAATCAAACAGGCAACCAGCCAGGCAAAAAAACAACGCCAGGAATTGAGTTTCTGGCGATTGCTGCCACAGCGCATTACGGCTGGTGCCAAATATCTTGGAGAGTGGCAGGAAATTTGCGAACTCCTGGTGGAAGAGCTCCAATCTGCCGGGGGCATCCTGTGGATTGTAGACATTGTGCGCTTGTTTCAGGCAGGCGGCCAAAGTGTAAATGACAGCATTGCCGCATTTTTATTGTCTTTTTTACAACAGGGGAAACTCCAGATCACCGGAGAGGCAACTCCCCAGGAGCTGGAAAGCATGCAACGCATGTTGCCGGGATTTATTCAGGCTTGCCAGATTGTTCAGCTGCCGGAACTTCCGGAACAGAAAGTCTTGTCCATCATGGAGCGGTTTGCCGAATATTGTCGCAACAATTACGGGGTAAAGGTCGAAAGTCAGTCTATTCAATTGGCCTTCAGGCTCATGCTCCGGTATTATCCTTACGAAAGTTTTCCGGGAAAAGGCATTAAGTTTTTGGGGCAATGCATTAGTGAGGCCCAGTTAAATGAACGGACAACGGTAGGTAAGGAAGACCTTATTGCACAATTTATCCGGCAAACAGGGCTTCCTGAGTTGTTCCTTCGCGACGATCAGTTGCTGAATGTTGGTGAGGTCAGGAGTTTTTTTGAAGGCAGAATTATCGGCCAAAAAACGGTTGTTGATCACCTGTGCAACTTGGTAAAAGTGTACAAAGCAGGATTGAACAATCCGTATAAACCAATTTCAACGCTCATTTTTGCCGGCCCAACCGGCGTAGGTAAAACCGAAAGTGCCAAAGCGCTGGCAGATTACTTTTTTGGCAAAGGGCAAAAAAATCCACCGCTTATCCGGATTGACATGAGTGAATTTCAATACCCCGGGCAAATCGGGCGACTGATTGGCGAAGGAAATACCCCCGGACAATTGGTTCGCGAAGTGCGGGAAAAACCATTTTCAGTGATTTTGCTCGATGAGGTGGAAAAAGCTGATTCTTCCGTTTTTGATGCATTGTTTAATGCGCTGGATGAGGGATTGCTCGTAGATGCTTTTGGCCGGGTAACAAATTTCAGAAATACCATCATCATTCTGACAACTAATTTAGGAGCGTCAGGGAGGCGTTCGCTCAGTTTTTCGGAAACAACCCCGGATGACACCATTTACCTGTCTGCTATTTCAAAACACTTCCGCCAGGAGTTCATCAACCGCATAGACGGAATTGTGCTTTTCAATACGCTTTCTGCGAATGATATCCGCATGATTGCCTTGAAAGAACTTAATGCCCTCAGGAAAAGAGAAGGTATTGCCAAACGGCGTCTGACTCTTGAGTTTGACGAAACACTGGTGGACCAGCTTGTCGAAACCGGCTTTGATAAAAATTACGGTGCAAGGCCTCTTCAAAGAGCCATTCAGCGGCAGGTAGTCAGTGCTTTGGGCGATTGGCTGCTTGCTCATCCGGGGGTATATGACGCCACCTTGCGGGTATTGTGGAACAAAACCATTTCTATAAGTTTCCGATAATCGCCCCAAAATTGCTTCAGGAATCCAGTAAATCCTTGTTATGCTGCAATCACTACTGCTGCTTATTTGGCCTGTTGTTGCCATTCGGCTGAGCAAAACCAGGTTACCTGACGTGTTCAGTCCTATTGTACTTTGTTACCTGATGGGTATTTTACTGCGCAATACCCCCGGATTGCCTTTGGATGACCAACTTTCGGAATACTGGATGAATGGCTCCATTTTGATGGCCATTCCAATTTTGTTGTACACCACGGATATTCAGCGGTGTATTCGGTATGCCGGCCGGTCATTGCTGGCATTTGGCCTTTGTGTCATTGGCGGATTGATTGGCACGGGCTTAACCACGTTCCTGTATCCGCTCCAGGAAGCCCCCCCGTGGATGCTTTCGGGTATGCTGGTCGGGATGTATACCGGCGGCACCCCAAACATGCAGGCAATCGGTATGGCACTTGGAGCCACCCGCGAAACGATTATTCTGGTGAATGCAGCCGATATCGTTTGCGGATGCATTTGGCTGATTATCCTTACCTCCGTTGCCCATCGGCTCCTTAAAGGCATTCTCCCGGATTTTAAAGAATCGGATGCCACTCCTGCAGCACAGGAAGAAAGC
>JABWAJ010000666.1 GCA_013361075.1 Saprospiraceae bacterium
GTTGGATATCGCTAATGGTGCTTACTGAAAATTTATTTTATCCAAATTTTTACCACCCCAACGCCGTGCTGCTCCGCCAATTTCGCCTCCAAAAGCCCCGGCCCAATGGATATTTGCAAGCCCTCGATGTCTTCAAGTTTTATGGAACCTGCGTTGTCGTTGGCAAAAAAATAAGGCAAAAACGTAGGGTAGGGGCGTGGCATGGTTACCGTTTTTACCGGAACCAGATCTTTAATTGATATTTCGTACTCCTTCATTTCCGGGCTAAGTTCAATGGTTTTGCCGTAGGCACTTCCATCTTTGGTGACTAAGGCAATCTGAACCGGCTTTGGCCCGGCGTCGAGGGAGCGGGCTTTGATGACGAGGGTTTGTTTGCCCGACAACTGCCCCCGCAAGTGGTTTATTTTTGCATTGAGGTAGTGCTTTACAGTGTAATCGTGGACTACCGCCCCATTCAGGTTTTCATTGTCAGGTTGAAAAAGCTGGTTGATTTTGATTTGAAATTCCGATTCGTTCAACTGATCGGTCGGAAGCAATTTTGAATCCCCGGACCACCGGGTCAGGGAAAGTTCGTCCCAGTCTTCCTGCGCGTCGAACAGATATACGGGCTGAGTTTTTCCGATCACCCGTACGCGGTACGGAGTGCGGTCGTAAAAATCCCAATCGTAAGGCAGTCCCGGTTTTCCGGCGGGGAAGGTTTGTGTTTGGTCCCCGCTTTTTACATAAATGAAGTAGGTGAGAAACCCCGGGGTAAGCTGCTCACGGGGAATTTCAGCCACATAGTTAAAGCCGCTTTTCCGCTCCATATTGATCAATTTCCAACTGGAACCACTGGTTACCTGAAGCTGAACCACAACTGACGGATCAGGGCTGATGACCTGTGCTTCAATGTGCAACGGGGCATCGGCGACGGTCATAGCGGCTTGCTGATGAACCAGATGGGTTTTGTCTACCGAAGCTGCCGGTGCATGAAATTCATTCAGCCGAATGTTTTGCCAGACATCGGTTGCTTTCCAGGTCGTTTTTACGCCGGATTTGACGAGCAGGTAAGCGCCGGGGGCAACCATAAACTGCCCGTTGACAACAGTTGGCTGGTGGGTATTGCCTGTGTTGAGTGGTTTCAAAGTAAAATCAGGGCCCAGGTCATCGAGTTTGATTTCCATCCTGTTTTGATTCCACCGGATGACGGCTATTTTTTTAGCCAGGCTGTTTCGGCCATAGGGGTTTTGGGTAATCAGTACATCGGGCATCACCTCCAGCCTCCAGACTCCGCTTTCTAGTTTATCCAGAAAATAAGCGCCTGTGCCATCGTATTGAACAACGGGAGATTGCCCGATTCCGGCAAGGTGAGCAAGTTTAGACGGGTTTTGTGGAAGCATTGCTGTGGTGTTCGTATGGAAATATTTGTCCTCCACATTTAAGACCGCTAAATCCTGTGCATAATCAATGGAAAATCCTTCAAAACGGCTGTTTTCAGGGTATGCACCATAGTCCTTGTTCATAGGAATGCGGTGGAAAATTTCTGAGCAGATTTTCAGACTTAAGGCCTTGTGGGGCGTGTAGGCCAGGTTCATGTAGTGGGTATTGTACTCCGTATTGGCGAAAGCCAGAAACTGAGGGTCGTAGGCGAAGTGGGTGGCAATCTGTATGCCCGCCTCCCGAAATGAACGAGCCATGGCAGGGTACATATAGGATTTTCCCACGTCTGCGGCGTCAAATTCATACACCAGTTTGGCACCCTTGTATTGTTTGATCGTGGCATCGAATGTGATGTGGTAATCATCAACGTTGGGCAATAAGTTTCCGGACAATTCCTGCTGATAGCCCAACCCGGTAGGATACCATTGAAAGGTGCCACCCTGAATGCCTGCTTTGAAATAGGCGTCCGCCAGATGTACGCTATGGCTGATGTTGTAAAATACGGGCTTTTTGCACCCCGTCTTTTTTACAGCTTCTACCATCCGCCGGATGAAGGCGGTTACTTTTTCAGGTGCTTCCCGATGGTGAGGTTCGTTGCTGATTTCTATAGCAACCAGGCGCGGGTCGTCTTTGTACGCAAGCCCGGTGTATGGGTTGATGTGGTTCATGAACTGAAACAAATAGCGCTCCTGTGCTTTGATGGCTCCCGGATCGGTGAGGCAGTTGTCTTTTCCATATTTGGCCGAAAAACCAGGTGTAGGCTCGTCCGGTTCCGGCCACCCGTTTCCCCAGAAAGCTATGGGGGTGATGACGTAATTGATGTTGCGGTCGGCTAATTTTTTTAGCAAATAATCAAAAGCGTTGAGGTGTTCGTTGAAAATCAGATTGCCCAGGGTGTCACTGATTTCGGTATCCCAAACGTGTACCCGGTACAGATCAAAACCCAGCCTGGAAAAATGATACACGTCTTCGTCAATGGCTTTGAGCGGATCAATGCCCAATTTTTTGGCCGAGCGGTAAGCATGGGCAAACGGGACGGTATAATTGACGCCAAAACCTTTAACTTCCGATTTGGAGTCTTCCCAGCGCATGACGCCCTGGTTGTCAACGATGACATTGCGTAAGGCAGACTGCCCATTTAAATGAAGGCAAACGAAAAGGCAAAAAAAGGAAACTAGTCTCATCCGGGACTTAAGTTTAAGAGCTTGTTCGGGATTTCGCGATTGAGCGAGGTCGAGGAAATTTTGTTTTAGACAAGGCGAATTTTGCAGACATAGCCGGCAGCTATGATGAAAA
>JABWAJ010000667.1 GCA_013361075.1 Saprospiraceae bacterium
AAGGCGGATTTTGCAGACGTAGCTGGCAGCTACGGCGAAAAAATCCAACGCAGTATAAAATAAAATTTGCCGCTTGCAGCCCGTTGATGAATTCCCGAATAAGCTCTTAGGGGTAGAATGTGTGTTTTTATCATCCTTCCTTGATAAGTTGCGTCGGTAAAAATTTCCATTCACGGCAGGCAGGCGGTTAAAAAAAAGCCGGGCTGCCTCCAGAGGTCTTTATCTGAATTGCTCCTTGCTTTTGCATTTTTGCCCTTCAGAGCTGCCTCCGACGATGTACTTTTTTTCACTTTATTCTCTCAAATGTCATTTACATCATTAGGCCTCATTGAGCCAATTCTGAAAGCGCTTCACACTGAAGGCTACACAACGCCTACGCCCATACAGGCGAAAAGCATCCCCATGGTCTTGTCGGGGCGCGACCTGCTGGCTTGCGCACAGACCGGCACCGGAAAAACAGCTGCATTTTCGCTGCCCATCCTGCAATTATTGCACGAAAGCAAAGAACCTGCACAACCCGGCCAAATCCGGGCACTGATTCTCACGCCAACGCGGGAATTAGCCATTCAGATCGAAGAAAGTCTGAAAGCATACGGACGCAACCTGCCCCTGCGCAGTTTAGTCATTTTTGGCGGCGTTTCCGATAAAGCACAGATCGATTCACTGCGCCGCCGCACGGATATTCTGGTAGCAACACCAGGCCGCCTTCTCGACCTCATGCAGCAGGGCTACATTAAACTCAACCACATCGAGTTTTTCGTACTCGATGAAGCCGACCGGATGCTCGATATGGGATTCATCCACGATGTGCGCCGCGTCATTTCAAAATTGCCAACCCGCCGCCATACGCTGTTCTTTTCAGCTACAATGCCGCCGGAGATTGTCAAATTGTCGGATTCCATCCTGACCAACCCCGTACAGGTAGAAATCACCCCGGTGTCTTCTACTGCCGAAAAAGTAGAGCAGGCGGTTTATTATGTGGATAAGCACGATAAAAAACACTTGCTGACGCACTTGTTGAAAAATCCGGACATCACTTCGGCACTCATTTTTACCCGAACCAAACATGGTGCCGACCGCGTAGTAAAGGATTTGGCTAAAACGGGCACCCGGGCTGAAGCCATCCACGGCAATAAGTCGCAAAATGCCCGCCAGAATGCCCTGAACAATTTTAAATCGGGGAAAATCCGGGTATTGGTTGCCACCGACATTGCCGCCCGCGGCATTGATGTGGACAACCTCTCGCACGTGATCAACTTTGAGTTGCCGAATATTCCTGAAACGTATGTGCACCGCATTGGCCGGACAGGCCGGGCCGGAGCCAGCGGCATTGCCTTGTCTTTTTGCGACCAGGAGGAAAAAGCTTACCTGAAAGACATCCAGAAACTCATCCGCCAGAATGTACCGGTAGTGACCGAACATCCTTATCCGCTGCCGGGTGCAGGCATCGCTGCATTTGACCAGCCGGAGCCGCAAAGGCAACCAAGAAGGGAAACCAGCACGGCAGCCTATGGGGGCGGCAACCGCCGGAATAACAACAACTGGAGGAGAAACAACAGCAACTCCCGCCCGGCACGAACATCATAGCAGTAACTTCACCTTAAGCTTGCGCGGAGTTTTACGGAACATTTGTTTCGTAAAACTCCGCGTTTTTTTTTGCGCCCCCTCATCGCTCGCTACACGGCGCCTCGGGGAAACTCAGCGAAAAACCGGACAAAAACAGACAAAATCGGGCAAAGTCAGACAAGGTCGGATAACCCGGAAAATATTGCAGAGCCATCCATTATCTTGTTCGCGCGATGGCTCCGCTTCGCGTGTATTATTTGTCAGGCTCTGCCTGACTTCTCCAAAAAAATATTCTAAAACTCCAATTCAATCCAGCATGAGCGTTAAATACAAAATCCGCGACCAACATGGCCTGAATTACCTTACTGGCGCGACAGTCGGCTGGGTAGACTTATTCACCCGCCAGGTGTATCGCGATATGGTGCTCGAAAGCTGACGGTATTGCCAACGGGATTGGCTGCTGCATTTGTTTGGTTATCACGCTTACAACAAAAAGCACAAGCAAACCTACCAGGTTTGGCAACACGACAACCACCCGGTTGAACTATATACAGAACCGGTCATTGCGCAAAAAATGAATTACATCCATGACAATGCTGTGGAAGCTGGTTATGTTATCCTGCCGGAACACTGGCTTTACAGCAGCGCAGCGTATTATGCCGCAATTGCAGATGACAAATTTTGCGAATACCAGCCGCTAATTGAAATTTCGCCGGTTGGGGAATGGTTTTTGGATAAGGATAAACGGGCAGTACCGGCGAGCACTGGCAGTGCATAAAAGCAGTGAATAAACTAGACACACCATGTTATGAAAACGAGCTTGTCAGCACTTCATTGGAACCTGCAATCTTGTCGTATGGAGTCGCCATACAGCGCCCTGGTAGGTGGGATTGTGTAAAGAAGCAAAAGGCAAATTGCAAGGAGCAATTTTGTTTCGTAAAGTTTGATGTTTTCGTGAGCAATCAGATTGAGTTTACGGGATCGTTTCATTTTACGAAATTATTGCTTTTTGCCCCTTGCCCTTTGCACCTTATTATACAACCCCATCCCGCTATGCGTTGGGTTACGGGTGAGGTGCCTATTTTTGCCTTTCAGGCACCTTTGTGCAGGTTGAATAATGAATATCAGCCAGATACACCTGTGC
>JABWAJ010000084.1 GCA_013361075.1 Saprospiraceae bacterium
ATTTTTCTGCATAAAAATATTTTACTTCTTCATCATTTTCAAATACTTCTACCACATAATTAATCATATCTGAAAAATCATATTTTTCCTCTTTTTTGAGTGTTTCCAAATAGATTTTATAAATATGATTGAGTTCAAATAGTTTTTTTATATGTTTTTCTTGAGTATCTTTTGTAGTTTCATATTTTTTAAGTGTCGGTTTGATTTCTGATAAAATCTCTGCGTAATTTCTTTCTTGTTTTGCAATAATTATTTCAAATTCACTTGGCGTAATAGCCTCTTGTTTTAAAATATTTATACGAGATTTAATATCTCTTAAATACAAAAATGGATCAAAATCATTGGTTAAATTTTCAATATTTTTCTTTTGAATTTCGAGAGTTAGAATATTTTTCAAAATTTCTAAACTATCCACATCATCAATTGGTGCAGAAGCTTTATAGGCAATAAATTTTTCAGGAAAATTTCTCATCACATCCTGACAAAAAGAGTGAATCGTTGATACCGTTACTTTATATCCATCAGATCACAAAAATTTTTCAAGTCTTTTTTTGATTGCAACAACTCCAGCATCAGTAAAAGTAGTAATAAGAATATTTGATGGAAGAACTCCTGTTTGCATAAGAATATTTGCGGTTCTGAGTCAAATAATTTGAGTTTTTCCAGTTCATGGTCAAGCAACTACCATAACTGGTCAATAAATCGTGTCTACTGCTTGTTTTTGGCTTGGATTGAGTTTGTTGTATTCTGTTTCAAAGATATCTTTCAGCCGTGAGACTTCCTCTTCAACGCGTCTGGTGTCAAAGGAGCGGACTTCGCCATGCAGCACAACCCGGTCGGGAACCACATTCACCGCGCTTCCGCCTTTAATAAGACCAAAATTCATGGTGGTCTGCTCATCAAGCCGCCCCTGCTTAATCTGCGCAAGCGCTCTGGCAGCAATGGCAATGGCGTTTATTCGTGGTCAGGAGAAGGCATCATCAATAGCCAGCAAAACCTTTTTCTCACCCATGCGGGCATGACTGGCCGCACTGTTCCGGTATCCATCCTTTATCAGGAAGGAGCATGCGCTTACCGCGACACCCTGCTGGTACAGGTCAATCCGGTTCCCACCCCTGACTTTGTCATCGGCGACGCCCCCTGCGAAAACATTGAAACAACGATAACCTACACCGGTACAGCTTCTGCTCAAGCTGTATTTTCGTGGGATTTTGGTACAGGTGCGGTTGTTAATGGAACCGCCGGAGGGCCTTATCAGGTTTCGTGGCCGGATGAAGGAACGAAAACGGTTAGCCTCCAAATTGAAGACAGCGGCTGCACCTCCACCCTGCTGGAGCAAACCGTTTCTGTAACCGCTCCCCTGGTCCCTCCTGTAATTTCCTGCGAGGCCACCTATACAGAAATCGTTTTTACCTGGCAACCAACACCGGGTGCCACCAGCTTTGAAGTAAACGTACTGGACGGGATGCCCGGAATTTTGGTTACGGATACCAGTTATGCCATTCAAAACCTGCAACCGGGGGACCCCGTCACACTGGAAGTGGTGGTGGAAAACAATGGCCCATGCCCACCTGTGGCCACCCAGCTTACCTGCGAAACGGACCTATGCCCTGCGGTTTCCATCAGTATTGACCCGGTGTTGCCGATTTGCTTTGATGGCAGCATCCCGGATACCATTGACCTCAGTTTTTCTCTTTCCGGCAACAGCCCGCAAGGAACATTGCTATGGTCGGGTCCGGGCATTTTTGATCCCAGTGTAGCCCGCGTAGCTCTGGCTGCGGGCATGATTGGCCAGCCCAACACCATCCTTGCCCTTTACCGGGAATCGGTATGTGAATATTCCGCAAGCAGGGACATCACCGTCCGGGCAGTTCCCGTTGCTGCATTCACCGCCGATCCACTGATCTGCAACAGCGATGAAAGTACCGTTGCTTTCACAGGGAGCGCTACCGGAAATGCCATTTTCAACTGGAATTTCGACGGCGGCCAGGCACTCCCGGGCAACGGCAGCGGCCCCCAACAGGTAAGTTGGCAAGATGCAGGACAATACTCGGTTAGCCTTTGGATATCGGATAACGCTTGCCTTTCTGATACCTTTAGCCTGAATGTGCAGGTAGATGAACCTTTGCTCCCCCCTACCCTTTCCTGTACTCCCGACTACGACAACATGACGGTTTCGTGGACAGCCGTAGCGGGTGCAGACAATTATGACCTCCAACTGCCTGCAGGCGTTACCGCTTCGGCTTTGTCGGATACCTCTGTTTCCATTCAGAATTTGCAACCCGGCACAAACCTGAATTATACGCTAACCGCTCTGGGAAGCACCATTTGCGGATCCGTTTCGGTAACAGGTTCCTGCGCCACTCCGCTTTGTCCGACACGTAACCTTTCGTGGAGTACGACACCGGTAATTTGCCGCGGTACTGCCATCTCTATCCCCATTGACCTGCAGGGGAATAGCGGAAATACCTGGCAAATTGTGCTGAGTGACGGCACCAACACGACAACCTTGAACATCCTCAACGATACCCTGCTCCAGTTTTCGCCAACGGCAACAACAACGTATACCATTACAGCAGCCACCGACCCGCTGCTGCCGATTTGCAATATCGGATTGCCCGCTGCCCTGACCGTGGTGGTGAACACTCCCGTAGAAGCCGGAACCCCGCTGCCTGCACCGGAATTTTGCGCCGGGGAAAATGGATTGATTGTTTTGGCCGACCTCCTGCAGAATGAACAAACGGGTGGGGTATGGACTGAATTATCCGGCCAGCCTTCTACCGGAGGGGCATTCAATGCAGCTACAGGAACCTTCAATATTGCCGGACAACTCAGCGGAACTTACCGTTTCCGGTACGCTTTAACGGCAATTGCACCCTGTGTTTCTGATTTTGCGGAAGTGAGTGTTGTCATCCACCCTAATCCGGTTGCTGATGCCGGTACCGACCAGGCCCTGGATTGCCTTACAGCAACTGCATCTCTGGGCGGCCCGTTAACTACGATAACCCCTGGATTGAACTACCAATGGCAGTCGAACAATGGGGCTGTTGTGGAGCAACCGACGCAACCACTGACGGAGACAACTCAGGCAGGCAGTTTTACGCTTATTGTTTCCAATCCGGCTACCGGATGTCAGGATGAAGATGTGGTACTGGTTTCCAATAATACCAACAGCCTTGGTTTGAATGCCCGGGCCTTTGACGCCACGTGCCTGAATGAATTCGGCTCCATTGTGGTTGACTCAGTCACCGGAGGCGACCAGCCCTATCTTTATTCGCTGAACAACGCGCCTTTTTCGGCTCAGCAGGTTTTCGCGGCACTGAACCCGGGCGATTACCATTTGGTCGTTCAGGATGCAACGGGGTGTACTTCCGAAATGGACTTCCAAATCGCGGCAGCAACAAGCCTGGAAGTAGAACTCATCGCCCATCTGGCGGAAGAACCTTACACAATTGACCTTGGCGAAACAGCCGACCTGACTGCATTGGTGAACATCCCGGAAGATCAGGTTCAAAGTGTTCGCTGGCAACCTGATACGCTGGGTTGTGCCGGCTGCCTTGAGCAAACCGTGCAGCCCTTTTATTCGACAGCATATACAGTGACGGTAACTGATGTGAACGGTTGTACGGCTTCAGACGACATTTTGCTTTATGTGCGCCGGGAACGCGATGTGTATATTCCGAACGGGTTTTCACCCAATGGAGACGGACTAAACGACGTCTTTATGATTTTTGCAGGAAGGCAGGTGCGGCAAATTCGCTCTTTCCTCATTTTCACCCGCTGGGGGGAAAGCATTTTCCAGAAAAATAATTTCCGGCCCAATGACCCGGCGTATGGCTGGGACGGCATCTTCCGGAATCAACGGATGAACAGCGGCGTCTATGTCTATTTTGCGGAAGTGGAATACATAGATGGCGAGGTGGTCATTTTTAAAGGGGATGTAGCCTTGATAGAATAATTGGGTTTGTTTTATGACCTTATTTATAAATGAAAAGAGGGGTTGTGTAGCAAGGTGCAAAAGACAAGGGGCAGAAGGCAGTAATTTCGTGAAATCAATCTGATTGCTTAGGAAAGCATGAAGATTTACGAAATGAAATTGCCTGTTGCCATTTGCCTCTTACCTCTTTACACAACCCCTCTCTGTTTTGGCGAGTTGCAGGTTTTGCTCCCGGGCGCTAAAATCCCCGGACAAGCTACCCCTGGGGGTGAAATGCGTTTATTTCACCTGAAATACGCTGTCTTCTATGCCTTTGTTGATCTCCACGGATTTAACTTCAAAAACCAGCGGGAAAGGAGCCAAACCAACTGTTTTTAGCCGATAAGGTACTTTGACTCCGTTTACTTCACGGTAATCTTCATAATCACTTGTGGATGTAGTCGGGCCTTGCGGGCCTTCCTGCGTTTCAATGCTCCTGATTTTCAACCCCGTTGCTTTATCAAAAAAGTCCGTCGTTTTTTTGCCGGAAGCAGCTGTGATTTCAATTTTGTAAGCGTCTTTGCCCTCAACCGGTTCCACGCCTTTGAGTTCAAGTTTGGCACCATTTGTTGCGTACTGCAACTCGGCAAACATGGCCGACTGGTCTTTCAGCTCTTTTAATCCGCCTTCATCCATCGGCTGTGCTTGCCCCATAGCCGTTACCTCTCCTTTTTCGCCGTCAAATTTGGTTTGATTCAGGACCATACCGCTCATGTCAACCGTCATGGCCATTTTATTGGGCGCTTTGCGCTGAATCGTCATGCCGATGGTTTGGCCCTGGGCAGAAGTTGTCATGCTCATGCTCATATCTTTTACGCCCATGAGGGTTTCTTTACCGCCGATGGCTTTCAGGTAGTTGTCGATAACCACTTCCGCCGTCATGCCACTCGGAACGACAGCACCATCCATGTTAATTTTCGTGCCGTAAATGTCGTAGAAGAACACCTTACCATTGGCGGAGAATCCTTTCAGCTTTTCTGCGCTTGCATCTTTATCGCCAACAACAATAATGTTTGCATTGGCTGGCTTGATGTATTTTTTGGCTGTAGCCAGAATGTCATCCGCAGTAACAGCTTTCAATCGTTCCAGAAACGTAGCATAATAATCTTTGGGCAATTTGTACAGGGATGTATTCAGTGCAAAGCGGGCTACCGTTTGTGGGTTTTCCAGCGAACGGGAAAAAGAACCCGAAATCTGGTTTTTGGCCAGATCCAGCTCTTTTTGGCTTACTTTTTCTTTTGTCAGCAACTCCAGTTCATACAAAAACTGCACCACTGCACTGTCGGTCACTTCATTCCGCACACTGGCTTCTGCATTAAAATAGCCAATGTAGCGATCCTGCTGAAGGGTCGAATAAGCGCCGTAGGTATACGCCTTGCTTTCGCGGAGGTTTTTAAACAAACGTCCACTGAATCCACTGCCGAGGATCGTATTCAGCACCTGAGCTTTCACGATATCCGCCGTACCGGGCTTTAGTTCTACCGGGTAGGTTACATAAATCAGCGATTGAACAGCACCGGTTTTGTGCACAAAACTTACCTGGCTGGCCGCAGGAGCCTGTACAGCAGGCAGGGCTTTCATTGGAATTTCCTTTTTCTTCCAGGTGCCGAAATGCTGCTGGGCAATTTTTTTGGCCTCCGCAACTGAAATATCCCCAACCACCACAAGGTAAGCCTGGTTTGGACGGTAGTAGCTGTCGTAATAACTTTTGCAATCCTGCAGGGTTGTTTTTCCAACAGTTTCTTCGGTTGTCAGTTCCCCGTAAGGGTGATCTTTGCCGTAGTTCAACACCTGCGACACATTTTGTGCAATGGTAGCAGGGTCGTCTTTAGAGGCGGCCAAACTGGACAAGGTCTGCGTTTTCAGCTTGTTGAATTCCTCTTCGCTAAAAGCAGGATTCAGCAATACGTCGGCCATCAGCGTGATCAACTTGTCCTTGTGCTTGGTCAGCGAGGCGCCAAAAATGCCCTCCGCGCTGGTGTTGAGGCTGGCGCCAATAAAGTCTACGGCTTCGTCAATCTGCGCTTTGGTACGCGTGGTTGTCCCTTTGCTGAGCAACTGCCCGGCAATATCAGCAGCGCCGGCAACGTCGCCTTCTTTAAACGGCGGCACGTCAATGGACAACTGGAAAGAAACCCGGGGCAATTTGTGGTTTTCCACCACGATTACTTTCAGGCCGTTTTCCAGCACAAACTCGGTATAGGCACCCATTTCAATTTTGGGTGCAGGGCCGGAAGCAGGCGCTTTTTTGCGAAAATCGTTGTTTTGAGCAGAAAGTTGCAGTGCCAGTCCCATGACGAGCAGAGCTACTGCACCATATTTTGAAAAGATTTTCATCTTCATGTTTATTTAAGTTTTGATAATCCAAGGTTTACTAAACTTCAAAAGTTTGGTAAACCTGTTATTGACTGCGGTTTACTAAACTTTAAGAGTTTGGTAAACCTGTTATTGACTGCGATTTACTAAACTTCAAAAGTTTGGTAAACCTCTTTTGGCAAAGTTTGGTAACCCCCTTTTGGCTAAGGTTTACTAAACTTCAAAAGTTTAGTAAACCGGGTGCTTATGGCTTTGGCGATTTTGGCAGATAGAACAGAGAAACTCGGTTGTTTTTGCTGAAATACTGCTTGGCCACGCGCTGGATGTCTTCTTTCGTTACCGCCATATACCGGTCAATTTCCGTATTGATCAGGTTGGCATCTCCATAATACACTTTGTAATTGGCTAAGCTTTCCGCAATACCGATCACCGTGGAATTGGAGGTTACAAAATCATTTTCCACCTGATTGCGCAGTTTCTGAAACTCTTCATCCGGAATCAGTTCGTTCTGTACGCGCTCCATTTCGGCATCCATGGCCTTTTCCAGTTCTTTTACATCCACGCCCATGTTGGTGATGCCAAAAGCGATAGAAAGTCCCGGGTCTTCCATAGAAAGCGGGAAGTTGCCTACAAACAGGGCTTTTTGCTGCTCGTCAACAAGCGAGCGGTACAGGCGGGAACTCTGGCCCTGCGACATCAGGGTGCTCAGCATGCTCACAGCGTAATAATCTTTTGTGCCCTGAGCCGGGATTCGATAGGCGTGCACAACTGCCGGCAGCTGAATGTTGTCGCGGATGGTATCACGGATTTCGCCAGCCAATGCAGGTTCTTTGATGTCCGGGCGGTAAACCGGTTTTTTGCTTTTCGGAATGCCTCCGAAATACTTTTGCACCAATTTTTTGGTGGCTTCGATGTCTATGTCGCCGGCGATGGACAGTACGGCGTTGTTGGGCACATAAAAATCAGCGTAGAACTGCTTGTAATCGGCTTCTGAAGCAGCTTCCAGGTCTTTCATGTATCCAATGATCGGCCACTTGTAAGGATGCTTCTGGTAAGCTTTTTCAAAAACTTTCTCTACGATGGAGCCATAAGGCTGGTTGTCGATGCGTTCGCGGCGCTCTTCTTTCACCACTTCGCGCTGTGTTTCTACGCCTTGCTGCTCTACTTTTGCATGCAACATGCGCTCAGATTCGAGCCAGAGGCCCAATTCCAGTTCATTGGATGGCAAAACTTCGTAGTAGAAGGTACGATCCCAACTCGTATTGGCATTGAGCGTGCCGCCGGCATTCTGAACGTATTCGCTGAACTGGCCCCGTCCGATGTTTTCAGAGCCTTCAAAAAGCAGGTGTTCAAAGAAATGCGCGAAGCCAGTGCGGTCGGGTTTTTCATTTTTGGATCCTACGTGATACATCACCGAAACCCCAACGATGGGCGTCGTCTTATCCTGGTGTAAAATTACGCGCAAACCATTGTCCAGCGTATATTCCACAAACTGGATTTTGTTCATCTGCGCCTGCAGCGACCATGCGCCTGTGAACAGCACGCACAGCATCAGCATTTTTAGCTTCATAGTACTTCTACGTTTTAAGGTTTGATAATCGCCGCAAAAATGGCGAAATATCCATTGCCTTTTATCCCCCTTTCGATGGGATTTGCAAAAGCACAGACAGAAAGCTGTTATTGCTTCACGTACGATAAGGTATTGCCTTTCCCGCCTACCATCGAAATCTCCAGATTTTTGCCATCGGCCTTCACCACCGTGTAGCAGACAATGTCCTGCCCAAAAATCGAAAAACAGGGAGTATCGGCCACCGGATTGCACATCGCCGGGCATTTTGGGTAAAACTGGTAAGGAAAACCATCGAGGACACTACCATCGTAGCGGTTGGTGAACAGGCCCTTGTCGAAGATGATTTCCGATTTGGGGTCATCCGTGGATCGCCAGGTCCCCAGCAGGTTTTTTGCCATTTTTGCATCAGCCTGGCCCAGGAAAGGATCTTCGTGGCTTTTGATCTGGTAGGCATTGTCGGCCATAACCCCTGCGCCAAAACCACAGGCAGCAGCATCTCCTGCCAGCGTTTTGATTTCCACGCCTTCGCGGTCGAAAGAAAAGCGGAGTTTGCAGTCGCCAAATTCCGTCGTTTTAAATTCTGCTACGTTTTGGCCCACAAAATTGGCCTCTCCTTCTATCATCCCCTGGTTGTGTGCCGGTGCCGACCCCACAATCATCAGGCTGAACCGGATGTTTTCGCTGTCGAGCTGGCTGACTTTCAGTTCGCCATTGCCCCCGTCGTTGGGCAATTCATACGCATATGTACCCGTCAGGGGCAGGTATTCTTCAGCTGCGCCTTCGCTTCCGGCAACGATGTCAAAAAGACTCAGTTCGTGTTCCAGTAAAGCCGCTGCGTTTTTTAATGCCGCGTCGTTTTTCAGCCCGGAAGCCAGCATCATCATGTTTTGTTTGACATTTTCCCGAACTGTTTCGCTCTCGCCTGACGCTGCATTGTAAAACCAGGCTTCTCCAAGCACGTCAATCCAACGGCGCAAGAGTGCGGTGTCCTGGCCAAAATCGCCGAGTACCCTGCGCGGATCCTGCTGATACAGGTCTTTGAGCTGAACGGCAGCTTCTTCGCAGTTGCTGGTGCACTTGGCAAAATCGCTGGTAAGGCTGGGGATTTTTTCTTTACAGGAAAAAATGACGGCCGAAAAAATCAGCAGAAAGTAAGCCTTTTTCATAGGAATTATTTTTTTATTGATACCGACCTTTATCGTTTAATGGCCGGATAAATGAGTAGAAATGACAACCTCACTAACCGAATTAATCGCAATCCACTCTGGTAAACGTTTCCTCCCACGTTGCAGAAGCCGGATCCTTCATGATTAATTTGCCATCCGGATCTTCCATCAGCTCCCCGGAAGCTTTCATGGCTTTGTCGCCTTCGATCTTAAACATGACCACTTCCACCTGGTTGGATCCTTCGATCATGTAGTTCCAGGTTGCAGTAATTACGTTGCCTTCTTTGGTGCCTTTGAAAGTACCGTGCGCCCCGTCTTTTTCTGCAAAGGTATAGTCGAGGATGCCCACAATGTCTTCATAATATTCTGTGTACTGAAAACTCAACACGGAGCCGTCGGGCATGCGCTGTTCAAAGCAATGAACAGGGAATTTCGCTTTTGCTGAAGGTGCTTCCGGCGCAACAGGTGCTTCCGGTGCAGCCGGTTTTTCTGAAGGATTGCAGGCAGTCAGTAACAAGCCGATAACCAGCGGGAATAGGTTCAGATGCCTCATTTTGTTGATGTGTTTTTAGGGCCGCAAGCTAATAAGGAATGTGCGAAATTGGAGTGAAGTTAGGGGATTATTATTGTGGGGGAAGGGAGAGTTGGCGAGGTGGCAAAGGGCAAGTTGGCAAAAGGCAAATTAACAGATAGAAAATGAAAAAATTACTAATCATGTTGGCAAGTTGGCAAAGGGCCGTATCCTTATGGGTGTGTATTTGCCCACTTGCCCACTTGCCAATTTGCCCACCTCCCTCACTCCATCACCAGCACCCCAATCTTCGAGGGGCGGGTTGCATCGTGGTACACCCGTTGGGTGGCTTTGATAAAATCGCTGTCGCTGCAATTGTAGATGTCTACGAACTGCTGCGGGTTGCGATCGGCGATCGGGAACCAGGAATATTGCACCTGCACCATGATGCGGTGGCCTTTTTTGAACGTGTGGCAAACATCGGGCAACGTGAAGGGCACGCGTTCCACTTTCCCGGGCTTCATGGCCTCCGGTTTTTCAAAACTGTTGCGGAAGCGGCCGCGCATGATTTCGCCGCGCACCAGCATCTGGTAGCCCGACATCGGCACCTCCGACTTCGGATCGGCGGGGGTATCATCCGGAAAAACGTCAATCAGTTTCACGACGTAATCGGCGTCGGTGCCGGTGGTGGACACGAAAAGGTCAGCATTCAGCGGGCCGGCCAGCGTGATGTCTTCGGTCAGTACGTCTGTCTGGTACACCATCACATCGGGGCGACGGGCAGCAAAACGCTGGTCATCGTCCATGTATTCGGCGGTGCGCTGCAGGTGGACGTCTTCGGTGTAAGGCACCGGGCGGGCCGGGTCGCTCACGCACTCGTCGAAGCTTTCCTTAGCCGTCGGAGCCGCAAAAGACAATTTGCCATTGGCCTGGAAATATAGGTTGCGGGCCGTGGTATTGCGCGGTGGCCAGGCGTCGTAGCGCTTCCATTCGTTGGCGCCGGTGGCAAAAACGAGCGCTTCGGGCAAATCCGCTTTGCCCTTGTCTTTCAGGTAATAATTAAAAAACGGCAATTCTATGTTTTGGCGGTAATAGACCGAAACCCGGCTCCCAAAATCCACATTCCCAAGGCGTTGTCCGGTTTCGCGCGACCAGCCGCCGTGCACCCAGGGGCCCATCACAATGCGGTTGTCGGCACCCGGATTTTGTTTTTCAATGGCCTGGTACGTGGCCCACGCGCCAAAACAGTCTTCGGCATCAAACAGGCCGCCAACCGTCAGCACAGCCGGTTTCACATTTTTCAGGTGGGCCCGGATGTTGCGGGCTTTCCAGAACTCGTCGAGGTTGGGGTGCGACATCAGATCATTCCAGAAGCCGACGCCTTTCATGTATTTGTTGGTGAAGTTTTTCAAAGCTCCCGTTTCCAGATAAAACTTGTAGTTGTCCTGGGTCGGAAACTCAAAGCGCGGGCTGCTTTCTGTTGTCGGCTTCGGGCGTGGCTGGCCGAAGGAATAATAAAAGGCAAACGCATCCATCATCATGAAGGCACCGTTGTGGTGAAAATCGTCGCCGACAAACCAGTCTGTAACGGGCGCCTGCGGCGAAACGGCTTTCACCGCCGGGTGGGCATCCGGAATGGAGGCAGACGCGTAAAACCCGGGATAAGAAATCCCGAAAATGCCGACGCGGCCATTGTTGTTGGGCACGTTTTTGAGCAGCCAGTCCACCGTGTCGTAGGTGTCGCTGCTTTCGTCGGTGGCTGTTCCGGTTTTGTTCGGGTTGTGCGGGCGGATGTCTACAAAGTCGCCTTCGCTCATGTAGCGTCCGCGCACATCCTGAAATACGATGATGTAGCCCTCCCGTGCCAGGTGAATGTACTGCAACAGGCGGCTGGAATACTGGTTTTCTCCATACGGCGCGCAGGAATACGGCGTCCGGATCAGGAGGAAGGGATAGGGTTTCGACTGGTCTTTGGGCGCATAAATGGCCGTGAACAGCCTGATGCCGTCGCGCACAGGGACCAGGCGTTCGGTTTTGGTGTAGTGGGCACTGACGAAGACGGAGTCTTCAAAAGTGCCGGTTTGGGCTAATGCCGGTGTGGATGGTACAAACAGCCAGCATGCAAGGGTGATTAAGGAGAACACGCGGGGCAGCGCCAACGCGCGAGCAAAAGATGCAATCATTTCGTTGTGTTTTAGGAAGTGAAGATAGGGATTCTTTGAGGAGTTAACACAGAAAGCTTTCACTTCCACCCCCTAAAACATCTTATCTTTGTTGAAAAGTTAACCGCTATGGCCAAAAAATTGGTTCGCTTCGACTGGGCGATGAAAAAAATGCTTCGCCACAAAGCCAACTTCGACATCCTCGAAGGGTTTCTCTCTGAATTGTGGGAAGAGGAAATCAAAATCAAGCAAATCCTTGACAGTGAGAGCAACAAGGAAACCGAGGACGACAAGTACAATCGGGTTGATATTCTCGTGGAAAATTCAAAGGGCGAACTCGTTATCATCGAAGTCCAAAACAGCAAGGAGTACGATTACTTCCATCGAATGCTTTTCGGTGCAGCCAAGGCTATCACCGAACATATAAAAGAAGGACAGCCATACGCAGAAGTAAAAAAGGTAATCTCTATCACAATTGCTTATTTTGATTTAGGTCAAGGCAAGGATTACGTTTATCATGGTACAACGGTTTTCAGAGGTATTCACAAAAACGATATACTTACCCTTGCGGACAAACAGATAGAACTCTACAAAAAGAATAGTGTCCATGAGATTTTTTCTGAATTTTGGGTAATTAAAGTAGGCAAGTTCGGCAATCGAGTGAAAGATAAACTTGATGAATGGATTTATTTCTTCAAGAATGCGGAGATAAAAGCCAGCTTTTCAGCGAAAGGATTGAAAGAAGCGAGCGAGCGACTTGATGAAATGAAATTGAACGAGAAGGACGCAAAAGAATACAAAAGATATTTAAAAGGGCTTCGAGATATTGCCAGCGAGCAGCATACTAAAATGGCGGATGCGCAGGATTTGATAAAAAAAGGCGAAGAAAACAAAGAAATTGAAGCCGTTTTAGGCTTACATGAGAACAATGTACCCGTTCCAATCATAGCCAAATCGCTAAAAATTTCAGAAAAAAAGGTTTTGCAAATCATACATAGTCAGCAAAATAAGTAAAACCGCCCATCAACGGTTTTCAGTCCATGCGCCCGAAAGCCAACGCACGGGCGCACAGGCGGCAAGCCAACCGTTCTGTGAAATAAAAAATAAAAAAATGAGAAAAATAATTTATTACGTTGCAAGCTCACTTGATGGTTACATCATGGGAGAAGATGAGAATATGGGAAGTTTTGTAGGTGAAGGATCGGGAATTAGTCAGTACATGAGCGACTTACAAAATTTTGATACCGTTATTATGGGCAGGAAAACCTATGAATTTGGATATAGATTTGGCCTTGTTGAAGGCAAAAAAGCATATCCACACATGAATCACTATATCTTTTCTAATAATTTAAAACTTAACAATGCAGAAGAAGGCATCAATGTGTGCGAGATTGATTTGTCAGTAATTTTGATGTTGAAAAAACAAGATGGAACTGACATTTATTTATGTGGAGGCGGAGAATTCGCTGGTTGGCTATTAGATAATAAGCAAATTGATGTCTTGAAAATAAAATTAAATCCTGTTATTTTAGGCAAAGGGGTTAGGCTGTTTGGGAAATCAAAGTGTGCATACAAAGCCTCGTTAATCGGAAGCAAAACGTATGAAAATGGATTACAAATAATGGATTTTAATTTAGAATACTGAAATCACGGAATCGAGTAGAGAACGGTGAGCCAGAATGACCCACCGAAGCCCTCTCACGCCATATTTCGACAAGATCATTTTGCCCCGCTCCCCTTCAAACAACGCCAGAAATGAGCAGAAAAAAGAACAAATTTGTAACTTTCACTCTTAAAAAGGGAGCACATCCAAAAAAGTAGCTCAAAATGGGAGCATAGAGCGACTCAACGGCAGGATAAGAAAAGAATGCCTGAACCAAACACTAAAGAATATGGCAACAAAAAATAAAACAACCGAGACCGAAGTCAACGTAATTGACTTTATCAATTCATTTGTTGACAACAAACAAAAGAGAGAAGATAGTTTTCTTCTGATAGAGCTAATGAAACAATGGTCGGGCTTTGAACCCAGAATGTGGGGCCCGACCATGATAGGTTTTGGAAGTTACCATTATCGGTATGCCAGCGGGCACGAAGGCGACGCCATGTTGATTGGTTTTTCACCAAGAAAAGCCGAATTCTCTCTTTACGTTGCTGCACCTGAAAATGACAATAAGCAATTGCTTGACCAATTGGGAAAGTACAAAATGGGTAAAGCTTGCATTTACTTCAAAAAGTTGTCAGATCTTAACCTTGACACTTTGGAGAAGTTAAGTAAGGCGACGATTGCGTACATAAATGAGCATCACGAATGCCCCTGCAGATAGGAAGGGTATTGCTTTCCGCTTCTCTGAGCGGCATTTTCCTTCCGCATAAAATTCAACAGAACACCACAACATGCAAAAGCAAAGGCCGCTCCATCCGGATTTTCAGCGCTTATTGTCCTTCAAAGACCAACCCCTTATTGACTTATTCTGCGATTTAAGGGCGTACATTCTGGACTTGTACCCCGACAGCAACGAACTGCTGTACCATACCCACGCTTTAACTGCTGTTTTTTCCATTTCCGAAAAACTATCGGATGCCTTTTGCATGTTGCCCATCTACACCAACCACGTAAACCTGGGTTTTAACAAAGGCACGCTGTTGAAAGACCCGCATGGTTTGTTGACCGGGACCGGCAATCTGATCCGGCACATTGACGTAAACACGCAAAGCGATTACCGCAACCCAAAAGTTGAAAGCCTG
>JABWAJ010000668.1 GCA_013361075.1 Saprospiraceae bacterium
GGAAATTGAAAGGAAACATCCTGACTTCAGCTAAAAAAGGATCAGCCATGGCTATTGATAGTTTAGTTTTGGGTAGGGAAAATGCCAAAAAGTGAAATAATAAAATTAATGCAGGTGTAGGGCTGGAAATTGGTATGGGGCTGCGACCCGCCAGTCGGGAGGATAGAACCGGCATTGAGCGCCTGGAGTCCGACGGACGTATCGTTGGTGTAGGAATCTGTGGAAGTATTTCGGGCCAGTACGCTTCCTGCAGGGCTTGTGCCCCCCCCCGATAAGTCGTTGCTTAAAAAGGAATGGGTATGCGCCGGGATTTGAGCGAGGGTAAGGGTAACCTCTTCCGCGCCACCTGTTTCAGCTAAAATAAAGCCATTGCCCTGGTGTATCGGAATGCGTCCACGGAAATCCGGCAGTGCAAAAGTTGCTTCTCCATCACCACCATAAGTGGTACCAATCAGTTGGAACAGAGTTTCATTTTCAGAAATGGGCAGGAGTTGCCCTTCGCAAAACATCCAGCCGGAGGGCGCGAAGTTGCCCGCAAAGATTCGGATTTCTCCTACATAAGGTATTCCCATGATCGTTATCAGGTTTTAGTTTTGACTTGGGAAGAATCCCTGAAGTGCGATGCAAAAAGAAATGGTGAGAAAAGGCTGCATGTTGAGGTGCGCCTGACTTCCACCAACATTGGAGAGCACCTGCGGATGCATGGCAGCATTAAATGTGCCTGAATAAAACTCGGCAGGTGCCGTTAATGCAAAATAATTGCCTGTCGGGCTAAGGCTATCCTGAAGGGATGAGGTGGCCTTAGCTACATGTGTATGCTGTGGAAGCTCCGAAATGTTTAGCGTATGCGCCTGTTCGCCGCCCCTTTCGCCAAGTGTGTGGCCGCCGCCCATGTGAATTGGCGTACGACCGCGAAAATCAGGTAAAGCAAAATTGGTTTGTCCGTTGCCACCATAAGTGGTACCCAGCAAAGAAAACAGCCCCTGGTTTTGATTTATAGGCAGCAATTGCCCGTTGCAGAGCGCCCAGCCCTGGGGCGCAAAAATGAAACTGAAAAGCCGGATTTCTGATAAGAATGGTTCCGCCATGATGCTTTCAATATTTTGATAAAATAATGAAATTAATTTAAACCCTCCTGGCATGGCTACGTACCATTACTAATAATGGTGCAACTTGTTTTTTGCCTTCTGCTTGAGCAATAAGTCTTGCTCCTTAATTATTCTCTAACCAGCCCATGCCCGGTCATATTGCAGTTACAGAGATTGCAGGTATTCTGATGCATACGCTGATGACCAAAGCACCTGATTGTTTTCATAAACAGCCGCTTTGATGGCCATTACTTTGTTTTTTCCAAGGTTAGCCTGTACTCCTACCTCGCCAAACTGAGTAAAAAAGCGTCCCGGTGCGGGGTTTGGAACAGATGGAGGGGGAAGCAGAAGGCCTGTAAGACGGTCGGGGGCATGCTCCGCTTTCAGCACGGCAGCTGCACGAACTAAAGCCTCAAGTTGAAAACCGGAAAGTGCCGCTATCGTTTGCCACTTTTCATTTCCTGCGTCTTTCTGAAAAACTAAAGCCGAAATATCAAGCATTCCCAATTCAGGGTGGGGTAAACACAGAAAAAATATTGCTTTTTGCTGGGGAGCACAAAGAAAAAATATGTTGCTGTATGCTTCATAGCCTGTTTTTTTCCAGGCTTTGGAGGCATCCGCACAAACTTCCTCCAGTGTTGGATCGGATTCCAGCCAGCTTTGTGGCGTTGCCCCGATAGCCTTTAAAAAATCCTCAAGGGAGGCGCTGAATTGGCTTCGGCCAATCCGTGAGGTCCAACCCGAAAAGAAACTTAACCCGAGCGTACCCACTGAAGCATTGTAGAGGAAAGTTCTCCTTTTCATAAATAATAAGGTGTATTACAAATCCAAGTAAACTGAACACGCCCATCGAGAATAAAACAAACAACTGCACCTACTCAGGAACAAGCAGAAATTTGATGCATACAGAGGGCAGGTTCTCAAGAAAATAGAAAAATTGGTTGCAAGGGTACTCTATTTGAATGCTAAGAACAAAGGCAAATATAGAATTTTAATGGCGGAATTTTATCCCGAACTAAAAAAGAAATTCGGGCATAGCACAATTTTATAGCAGAATTGTATTAATTTCGCGTCGTAATTGTTGTTTGTCATTTATCAGGACCCCTGCCGTCATCCGCACCTGGTAAAGCAGCAAATTAATTATTCTTGACTGCTACAAACAACAACTACCATTCAAGATAAAGAAACAGTTTCCGGCATACTCCTACCCACATGCTGGTTACACTGTCTTCTTATAACAGTATAGTTGTTAATGATAGACGTGTAGTCAATATCGTCTGTTCCTATTACTCATGAATAACCATGTCATTGCATGAAACTGATCTCGTACACCCTCATCAGCGCGTTGTTGTCTTTTTGGTTTGGCAAGCCTGAAGTCGCTCCTCAAAAAGTGATAAACCCGGCAGCTGAAACCGAAATCTGCCCGGAAGCGCAGCCATCCTATTCCATTGAGCGGGCTTTGGCACCTTTAATTGCTTATCAGGAGCAATTAGAAGCTGTGAAAAAAACGCCGCTTCCACTCCGGACGATGGCGCCTTCTATCACCGCTACCAAAGTTTTTGCGCTGGTGGGCACAGACACCGGCCCTACCGGCCCT
>JABWAJ010000085.1 GCA_013361075.1 Saprospiraceae bacterium
AAGTACCCCGAACAGCATGAAATAGGAAGAAAAAAGCCGAATATTTTGGCCCTATGCGGGAGGGGCATTCCAGCATGCTGTTTTGTACAATTTTGGAGGGTAAATGGTTGTTTGTAATTTTCAGTTTTATGGCGAAAAGGCCAGTAGCCGGTCAATAAAGCGCTGGCAATTTGTATGTTTGCTCCATTTTAAGGAATAACACAATCTCATGCAGCAACATGCCCCTTTGTTATGGACCATCCTGATGGTGCTCTCTGGTTTTTTTGCCTATTACCGCATCTCCGGGGCGAAGTTTTTTCAGGATTGGATCAACCGTACTTTTGGCTCAAAAGCCCCGGTTTATGCCGTTATTTTTCCCCGTTTGCTTGGGGTCCTATTTTTTGGTCTGATCCCTTACGGAATCATGCAAACTGCCTTTCCGGAACAGTTTGACGCCCGCTACCTCCAATGGCATAATGGCGGACGCATTGCCTGGTGGACCCTTGGCCTGTTGGCGCTGATCGTGCCCGTCATCTGGGTTACCAGCAAAAAGCCGGCACACCTGGAGCAATATCCCCAGATCCGTTATCCCCAATGGACAACGGGCATTTTGGCAGCCAGCGCTTTTTCCTGGATCGGCTATTTGCTTGCGTACGAATTTTTGTTTCGCGGGTTGTTGCTTACCGTATCCTTATCAGACGGCCTGAGCCTGACCAGCGCCATCACCCTGAACATTGTCTTGTATGCACTTGTTCACTGGCCAAAAGGCAAAGTTGAGGTATTGGCTTCGATCCCTTTTGGGCTGATCATCATCTGGGCAACCCTGAATACGGGCAACCTCTGGGTAGCAGTTTTGGCCCACTGCGGACTGGCACTCAGCGATGAATGGATGAGCCTTTATCACCATCCTGAAATTCACCTTAACCAGGAAAAAAAATGAACATACTCATCACCGGAGCAACCGGCTATATTGGCAAGGAACTGGCACAAAAATTAGCTGCAGCAGGCCATAAGATCCATGCACTTTACCGCTCGGAAGCCAAAATTGGCCCCTTGCACCACGAAAATATTGTACTTTTCAAAGGCGACATTACCGACGAAACAACCCTTGCTGCTGCCATGAAAGGTTGCGACCGCGTTTTCCATCTTGCAGCGCTGGCAGGCGTATGGGCCAAAGATCCAAACGTTTTTTACGAGGCTAATTTTTATGCGGTTCGAACTTTGCTGGAAATTGCCAACCGGGAAGGCGTACGGAGGGTTGTACTCACCTCTACCGGCGGAGTAGTGGGGCCTGCTACAGAAGGCGTTCCCGTTGAAGAAATGCCGTTTGGCAAACCCCGTTTCTTCAGCGATTACGAAAAAAGCAAGTGGTTGATGGAGGATTTTGTATTCCATCATTACTCCGGTGCCACCGAAGTAGTGATCGTTAACCCGACCCGGGTTTTTGGGCCGGGCCTGCTCAGCGAAAGCAACGGTGTTACCCGCATGGTGCAGCTCTACCTGAAAGGGCGTTTCCGCCTGCTGCCTGCGGGTGGCCGCCGCACCGGGAATTATACCTTTGTGAACGATGTAGTACAAGGCCATCTCCTGGCTATGGAAAAAGGGCGCCACAAAGAACGGTACCTGCTGGGTGGTCAGGATTTATCGTACCGCGAGTTGTTTGCTTTGCTGTCGCGGATTTCAGGCAAAAACTACCGCATGTTCAAGCTGCCTGCTTCAGTCTTATATGGATTGGCGTATTTGCAACAGGCGAGAACCTTTCTTTTTAAAACCCCACCTTTGTTTACAGCGGTTTGGGTTGACAAATTGGTGCAATACGACTGGCTGGTATCGAGCCGGAAAGCTGAAAAAGAGTTAGGCTATCAGCCCACGCCTGCAGAAGAGGCCTTTCGGCAAACGATCATGTGGTTGCAGGATAAATAATTTTTCCACCATAAATACTTTCCAATGTCTGAAAGCTCACCCGAAAAAGTCTATACCATTGTTACCGGCGCAAGCATGGGACTGGGAAAAGCCCTGGCGGCGGAATGTGCAGCACGTGGCCGAAATCTGATCCTCGTCGCACTTCCCAACGAAGGCCTGAATGATGTGGCAGACAAATTGCGGTCGGCCTTCGGTGTGGCCGTGGTATGCTTTGAAACCGACCTGACAGGGCCCGAAGCGCCGGAAAAATTAGCAGCGGAAATCAAATCCAGATACCGGGTAAATGGCCTGATCAATAATGCCGGCATTGGCGGCACCATGCCCATTGACCTGGCGGCTTTGTCCTACCTCAACGCCATCATCATGCTCAACATTCGCGCATTGGTTGTCCTGGTACACCAATTCATCCCGGAATTAAAAACCCATGCGCAAAGTCATATCCTGAATGTTTCGAGTCTCGCCGCGTTCAGTCCGTTTCCCTACAAAACCATCTATCCGGCTTCCAAGAGTTTTGTATTGTCTTTTTCGAGAGGCTTGCGAGAAGAGTTGCGGTCAACACCAATCTCAGTGACTTCATTGAACCCGGGCCTCATCCTCACCAATGCAGATGTCATGTTCCGCTCCAGCGTTCATGGCAAAAAAACCGGTATGGCCGCACTGAGCCCGGAAGCCATTGCACGCATAGCCATCTCGGGTATGCTGGCTGGCAAAGCCGTGGTAATTCCTGGTTTTTTTTCAAAATTGAGCCGCCTGCTCATGCAACTCCTGCCGGGAAGTATTCAAATGCGCATCCTCGCCAATATTTACCGTAAGGAATGCGAACACTTATTGGCAGAAAAAGAGGCCTATCAATTTCAGGACCGGATGAATCCTTAATCGGGTCTGTTTTCATCAGATCTCCAGGAATAGAGGCTTTAAAGCCGATAACTTCCCGTAAATTTCACACAAAGGAGTTGCAGCAGAAGTAAATTGTGATTATTTCGATTAGATTTACCGCTTAATCTTGTGAAAATGAAACAAAACCAACTTTTATGGTGGTCCTTCGTCGTTTCTCTGGGGGGCTTCTTATTCGGATTTGAAACCGCCGTGATTTCTGGTTGTGAACGGGCTATCCAGCAACAATGGAGCCTCAGCGAAGGAATGATCGGCCAGATTGTCGCTGTATCATTATACGGTACCGTCATCGGTGCGTTGTTCGGTGGTATTCCATCTGACCGGATAGGCCGCAAAAAAACACTGTTCTGGATTGCCATTTTGTATTCGGTATCGGCAGTAGGTACAGCTTTATCTCCGGATATCTGGTCGCTTATGCTTTTCCGTTTCATCGGCGGATTGGCAGTTGGCGCGTCTTCCGTTGTTGCACCAATGTATATTTCAGAAATCGCGCCGACGACAAAACGAGGCAGGCTCACCGCCATGTTCCAGTTCAACTTAGTGTTTGGGATTCTGATGGCCTACTACTCTAATTACCTGATTGGCAGCGCGGAAAACGAAGGCTGGCGGTGGATGCTGGGCATGCTCATCCCACCCGCTGTTTTGTTTACCCTGCTCGTTCCTTTTGTGCCGGAAAGCCCGCGCTGGCTCATCGTTAACAAAAAACAAGTAGAAAAAGCCCGCAAAACGCTGGCAATCATTAATCCGCTGACTGCCGATGCTGAAATAGAGGCCATTCGCGATGCAAAACCCGAAACGACCTCGCCCTGGAGCGCTTTCTTTTCCGGAAAATACAATTTCCCCATCCTGCTGGCTTTTTTGATCGCTTTTTTCAACCAGGTTTCCGGCATCAATGCCGTGATCTACTATGCGCCGCGCATCTTCAGTATGACCGGAATGGGCGATAGTACCGCCCTGCTTTCTACCGCCGGGATCGGATTGATTAACCTTGTTTTTACCATGCTGGGACTGGCTTTAATTGATAAAATGGGCAGGCGTTTCCTCATGTACGTAGGCAGCATCGGCTACATTGTTTCGCTTGCAAGCATTGCTCTGGCTTTTTTCACCCATTCGGAAGGCGGTATGATTGTCCCGATTTTGTTGTTTGTCTTTATTGCTTCGCACGCCATCGGACAGGGAGCAGTGATTTGGGTGTTCATTTCCGAAATTTTCCCCAACCACGTGCGCGCACTCGGCCAGTCCTTTGGCTGCTCTACGCATTGGGTCATGGCGGCCATTGTCTCCGGCACCTTTCCCTGGTTTGCCAAAAACTTTGGTGGCGGCCCCGTGTTCGCTTTTTTCGCGGTGATGATGCTGTTCCAACTCCTATTCGTGTGGCGCATCATGCCGGAAACAAAAGGGGTCTCGCTGGAGGAACTGGAGCGGAGATTGACCCGTGCCAGCTCTGAATAACGATTTGCATAACAGGTAGGAAAGGAGACGCTGTGAAGCGATTAATCTGTAAACAACCCGTTCACAAAAACAATCCGGCTATGCGTTTAACTCGGTTAATTTTAGCGGCTTCCATTTTGGGCCTTTGGTCGTGCAACCAGAACCAGCCCGCACCAACGCCTGTACCAACGTCTGCTGAACCCCACCGACCGGCTTTTCACTTCTCTCCTCCGGAAAAATGGATGAACGACCCGAACGGCATGGTCTACTACGAAGGGGAATACCACCTGTTTTACCAATACTACCCCGACAGCACGGTCTGGGGGCCCATGCACTGGGGACACGCTGTAAGCAAAGACCTGGTGCGTTGGGAACACCTCCCCATTGCCTTGTACCCGGATTCGCTGGGCCTGATTTTTTCGGGCAGCGCCGTGGTAGATCGGAACAATACGAGCGGCTTTGGTCAAAACGGCCAACCTCCGCTGGTGGCAATTTTTACGCACCACAACATGCTTGCCGAAAAACAAGGTAAGCTGCCCTGGCAATACCAAAGTATTGCATACAGCAACAATAAAGGCCGTACCTGGACGAAATACGCCGGCAATCCGGTTATGCCCAATCCACATCCGGCTTTCCGCGATTTCCGCGACCCGAAAGTGGTTTGGGATGCCGGTAGCAAACAATGGGTAATGGCATTGGCGGTAGGCGATCACATTCAGTTATGGGGGGCGCCGAACCTGAAAAACTGGAGCCACCTGAGCAATTTTGGCAAAACCTGGGGTGCGCACGGCGGAGTTTGGGAATGCCCCGACCTCTTCCCCATCACCCTCGAAGGTACGCAGGAACAACGCTGGGTTTTATTGAAAAGCCTGAATCCTGGCGGCCCGAATGGTGGGAGCGGCACGCAGTATTTTGTGGGAAATTTCGACGGCAGACAGTTTGTCCCTGATCCCGATTTCCTGCCTTCCATCGCTCCGGAAGGCAGTGGGCGCGCGGTATGGCTCGATTATGGCCGCGACAACTACGCAGGGGTGACCTGGTCGGATGTGCCCGCTGCAGATGGCCGCCGCCTCTTTATTGGCTGGATGAGCAATTGGGATTATGCCCAGGTTGTGCCTACCGAAACCTGGCGCAGTGCCATGACACTCCCACGTGTGCTGACCCTGCGTAAAACGCCCGCAGGCCCGCGCCTGTTCAGCGAACCGGTGAAAGAATTGGAAACCCTGCGCGGCAAAAAGACTACCCTCGCCGCCCAAACAATCGAAGGCGCGTTAGAACTGCCGGATCTTTCGCCGCAACCATTAGAGCTGATGCTGGAGATCGAACCAACGCCGGGCGCTACATTTGCCATTGAACTGAGCAACAGCAAAGGGGAGACGTACCGCATTGGTTACGAAGCCGCTAAACGCCAGTTTTTCAGCGATCGAACCCGCTCGGGTAAAACGACTTTTTCTGAGGCTTTCGCCAGAAACGTCCACACCGCCCCGCGAATGACTGATCAGGGGCAGATAAAACTTCATCTGTTCTTCGACCGCGCTTCTGCTGAATTGTTCGCCGACAATGGCGCTACCGCCATGACGGAGGTCTTTTTCCCGAATGAGGATTACAGCAAAATTCGGCTGGTGGCTTCGGGTGGGCAGGTGAAACTGGTGAAGGGGGAGGCGTTTGAATTGTCGTTGCGGTAAATCAAACAAGGATGGTGTAAAAGAGGCAAAAAGCAATTTTTTCGCAGGGTGAGGTATTTTATGATTGTCAGATTGAATCAGAAAAACACCGGGGATTAAGACATAAAATTGCCCTTTTGTTTATTCAAGAAGTGAAAACGGCGCCAGAGGTGACACCTTTCCAAAAAGGTGTCACCTCCGGGCCAACTCAATTCTTCATCTCCTTCTTCGCATTTTTCAAATGCGTATCCAAAAAAGTCAGGATTTTGCCGTAGCCGAGAATTTCATTTTCTTTTTTCACAAAGCCGTGGCCTTCGTCGGGGAAAATCATATAGTCTACCGTGACACCATTCTTTTTCACAGCCGCTACAATTTCATCCGATTCCACCTGCAATACGCGCGGGTCGTTACTGCCCTGGAGCACCATGAGCGGCTTTTTCACCTGTTTGGCATGGAAAAGCGGCGAAATTTGGTGCAGCCGTACCGAATCGGCGCTGTAAGGATCGCCCATTTCAGTATAGAGCGCATCCCGGAATGAGGCCCAATAGGGTGGAATGGATTTGAGGGTGCGCAACCAATTGGTGACGCCGAAAATATTAACGCCCACTTCAAATTCATCGGGGGCAAAGGTGAGGGCCGCCATCGTCATGTAGCCTCCGTAAGAACCGCCGATGATGCCGATTTTTTCGCCGTCAATGTAGTTTTGTTCCTGCAACCATTTTTTGCCCCAGATGCAGTCTTTCAGGTCTTTGTCGCCATGATTCCGGTCGTCCATTTTAAAGAAAGACTTGCCATAGCCACTGCTGCCGCGGTTGTTGACGGCAAGGATGGCGTAGCCGTGGTTTACCAGGTATTGGGTAAGGGCAAAATAGCCCAACCGCGATTGGCCGCCGGGGCCTCCGTGTACCCACACTAATGCAGGCACTTTTTTACTCGCCGAAGCCCCTTTGGGTTTGTAATAAATGGCCGGGATTTCCAGTCCGTCAAAAGATTTGAACCGCACCACTTCACCACTGACGAGGTCTTCCGGCGCAATTTCGGGGTTGAGAGAATTGGTTAGTTTTTTCAGGCTGCCGTCTGCAAAATTGTAGAGATAGAGGTTGTTGGGCGAGCTGGAAGATCCTACCGAAAGGCGCATTTTTGATTCGTCTGGCGAAATTTCCACAGCCAGGATATCACCATCCGGAATGGCCGGAAAATCCACTTTTTTACCGCTGGCATTGTCCAGTACCGTCAGGCTGTTTTTGCCATCTTCGTTCACTGCAATGACCCTGTATTTTTCATTTTCGCTGTTGTACGCGTACATAACGTCCCACTTGGCTTCAAACAGGGTTTTCCGGTCGCCGGTGGCCAGGTCGTACCGAACCAGGTAAGCAAACTCTTTGTCCACATCCGTAGTATAATCGAGCGATTTGCCGTCAAGGCTAAAACCCGTAGGTGCATAACTCCCGGGTTTGGCGGGGTCTGAAATTTCTTTGATTTCTTTAGTGGCCACATGGTACAGGAACATTTTATTTTCGGTTGTGGTGATGGTTTTGGTCAGGGCCAGTTGCTGGCCGTCTTTGTCGATCGCGGCGACATCCGCACCTTCGTCGTTTTGGTACACCAACATGGGTTTCCACTCCCCGATTTTCATTTTATACAGATCAAAAAACTGTGGATTGCGTTTATTGGACGCATAAAACAGATGCGTTTTGTCTTTGTTCCAGCCCGCAAAATTAGCCACTTCTTCTTTACCGGGCGTCAGATCGCGGGTTGTACCGTCGGCAGACAACAGGTAGAGGTGGCTGATTTCGTTGCCCCCCTGGTCGGCAGAGTACAACATATCGGCTGTACCCGGAACGTATCCCACAGCATAAAAAGACTCCTTCTCTGAGCGGGTCACCTGTCGTTGTTCGCCGGATGCCAGATCCACTTCATACAGGTTGTAGATGCCTGATTTGTTGCTGTGAAAAAGCAACCTGGAGCCATCTGTTGAGAAAGACCCATTGCCAATATTTTCGTTTTTAAAAAACTGCTCGATGGTGTATTGTGCCGCTGGTTTGGCGGGTTCTTCCGAACCACAGGACATCAACGTACAAGACAAAGCAAGGGAGATGAAAAAAATGCTGGTTTTACTCATGATCCTGATATTTTAGCGGTTGGTTAACGGTTTTGTCAAAGGTAAGATATATCTGATCTTGCAAGCCCTGATATCAATGAATCAAGTTATTACGCTACATTTGGATAAGAAAATAAATCTTATGCTGGATCATTGGTTAGAACAAGCCGACCTTGCGCCGGAGGAATCCGAAAAAATCAGGCGTTTTGAAGCGCAGAAGCCTTTTTCGCTCCATTGGGAACTCAAAACCCTGCTGTATCTGGGGGTGCTGTTGCTCAATGCGGGGCTTGGATACCTCATTTACGACAATATTGACCAGATTGGCCATGCCGTCATTATTGCATTCATCGGTGCCATCAGTGCTGCTTGCTTCTGGTATGCCTTTCGGCACCGCAAGCCTTTTTCACCGGGTGTCGTCGAAAGCGCAACGCCTTATTTTGATTACATTTTGCTGCTTGGCTGCCTGATGTTTTTGGTCATGGAAGGCTATTTGCAATTCCAGTATCAAATTTTTGGCGAACGTTATGGTTTGGTGACGTTCATCCCGATGGTGCTGTTTTTTACACTTGCCTATTTTTTCGACAACCGGGGTGTGCTGTCTCTAGCGATTACAGCACTGGCGTCCTGGGTAGGCATAACCCTGACGCCACACGAACTTCTGAGTAAAAATGACTTCAACAGCCATACCATCACCAATACAGGCATTGCTTTCGGAGCCTTTCTGTGTTTGGTCACTTTTGTAGGCGAGCGCCTGGACATTAAAAAGCATTTTTCCCTTACTTACCTGAATTTTGGTGTACACATTGGCATGATCGCCTGCTTAGCCGGTATGATTGCGCTGGATTTACCAATCATCTATTTCCCGTTGCTTTGCCTGGCTGTTGTTTTTTTTCTTTGGTATGCGCGCACCAGGGGTTCGTTTTATTTTCTGACAGTAGCCGTGATTTATGGTTATATCGGCATTACTTATATCATCTTCAATTCCGCAAACTGGTACGATATTGAGTTTTACCTGTTTTATTTCCTGTTTTCCTGTGTCGGAGTCATTCTTTTCCTGACCAACTACAAACGCTTCATCAAAAAAGACGCGCTATGATCGCCTACAACCGCAATTGGCTGGATGCCCTGCACACCAAAGACGCTGCACATAGCTGGTACAAAAACGGGCTGCTTTCCGCAGAGCGATGGGAAGCCTTGAAAGCTCAAAAACCTGCGCCCTTTTATTCACCAAATCTGTTTATCCGAATTGGCCTCGGGATTTTTTGCATGATTCTGATGTACGCTGCTATGGGGCTTTTGGCGTTGACCGGAATGCTTGACTCCGAAAGCAGGATTACAGCATTCAGTCTTTTTTGGGCCGTAATCTGGATTGTTTTGCTGGAGTTTTGGATCATTCGTTCGCTGCGCCATTACGGCAGCGGACTGGATGACATGATGCTTTACGTGGCCACCATTACCCTCATTGGGGGCCTTTATTATGCCCTCCCGTTCGATTCCAGTCCGTTGACTTATTGTCTCATCGCCTGGCCTTTTTTAGTCGCCGGCAGCATTAGGTACCTCGATCGGCTGATGGCCGCCGCCGCATTTGGGTTCAGCCTGCTCATTGTTTTACTGACCATCCATGACAAAATTCCTGCATTGGCGCTGTACCTGCTTCCATTTTCAGGCATGTTGTTTTCGGCTATGGTCTGGCTATGGGCAAGGAAAGTTCAGAAGCGCATTACATTAAGATACTGGCACGGTTTGTTTGCAGTTATAGAGTTGCTCTGCCTGCCTGCGTTTTACGCCAGTGGCAATTATTGGGTGGTACAACAGGCCGGTGCCGACTTCTTCAATCTGCCCCAACCACCTATTGGCTGGTTTTTCTGGAGTTTCACCTTTGGTGTGCCTGTCTTGTACCTTGCTCTGGGCCTTCGGCTAAAAGACCGGCTGCTTTTGGACATCGGCATTGTAGCAGTAGCTGTTTCCGTTTTTACCTTCAGGTATTACCACCACGTGCTGCCTCTGGCCTGGGCCTGTACCATTTTCGGCGGTATTCTCTTTGTGGCAGCTTATCTTTCCATCAGTTACCTGCGAAAAAAACCGGGGGCATTTACTTACGAACAGGGTACAGAAGCAGAATTGCTTCAGGAAATTGAAGAACAGCTCATTGAGCAATTAATTGTAACGCCTTCGGTAAAACCGGAAGCGCCAAAAGAGACGTTTGGAGGGGGCGATTTTGGCGGTGGCGGAGCAGGCGGGGAATACTAGGCGCCAGCCAGTTCTTTCAGAGCCTTTACCAATACATCCAGTTCGCCCGGCGTGGTATAAAGGTGCGGTGTAATGCGAACGCCGTGAACATTGGCATAATCAATGGCAACGGTCCATATCTTGTATTTTTCCAGCAAGGTTTTGGCAAGTACAGCCGGTTTCATGGAGGCAATTCCAACATTGGCAATGGCACAGGAACGGGTTTTATCTGAAGGCGTATTGAGCACAATGTTTGGCAGCCCCCGCACCTGATCCGTCCAGTAATGCTGAAGGTATCGCAATCGGGCCTCTTTGCGGTCACTGCCGATTTTTTGGTGAAAAGCAATGGCGTTTTCAATCGTCAGGTCGGTGTGCACCGGATGTGTACCGGTATGGTTGAGTTTTCGGATGTCGTTGTCAGCATACCCCGAATCACCAAACAATGGCCACAATGCCTCGATTTTTTCCTTTTTTACATACAGAATTCCAGCGCCCAGCGGGCATCCAAGCCACTTGTGAAGGCTGCTGCCGTAATAGTCGCAATCCAGATCGGATAGTTTAAAATCGATATGAGCTACTGCATGTGCGCCATCAACCATCACTTCCACGCCCTTGCTATGGGCCATCTCGCAGATTTTTTTCACAGGAAGGATTTGCCCGGTGATGTTCACCATGTGGCAAATCATAAGCAGTTTTGTCTTTGAGGTAATGGCATTTTCGTAGAGCGAAACAATTTCAGCATCCGACTGCGGGTCGTTGGGAAGAGAAATCATTTTGTTCACCATGCCATAGCGCCGGGCTTGCAGCTTGAACATGTCGAGCATGGCACCATAATCCTGCACAGCCATCAGTGCCTCATCGCCCGGCTGCCAGTTTCTGCCTGCAATCACCGTATCCAGCGATTCGGTGGTGTTGCGTGTAATGATCAGTTCTTCTGAACTGCAGCCTAGTAAATTAGCCAATTGCTGGCGAACAGCTGCTTTGTCATCAAACTGGCGGGTACGCATGTAATACGAAGCCTGGTAGTTAATTTCCCGTACATGCCGGATAAATGCCTCCAGCACTTCCTGCGACTGCATCAGGTAGTACCCGTTCTCGAGGTTGATGTAGTCAGGTTTTAACCGAAAACCTTTGCGCAGGCTCGCCCAGAATTTTTCATCGCCGGCCAGTGCCTCTGCTGAGAAACCTTCTACGCGAGCCAGCGCTTGCTCTGCAAAGGCAAAAGACATGGCGGCACCGGTGAGTGTTTTTAAAAAAGCTCGCTTATCCATTGCCGCTGTTTTTTGTTGTTTATTTTTTGGTCATCAGCCGGGTCACCAGCGTCTGGCCATTTTCGCCCAGTAACCGGATCTGGTAAGAGCCCCGCGGTAATTCGCTGATGGAATACCACTGTCCTTCGCTGTATTGGAATTGTTTTACCATGCGGCCAGCCATATCGAACACATCCACGCGCTCTACCTGATCTACATCCGTGATTGTAAAAAGCCCCTGGGTTGGATTGGGATATACCTTTACCTGTTCAAACCGGGCATCTACAGTACCGTTAGTTTCCTGGTTGAAATAGTAAACCCCGGTCACAGACTGTGTTGTGTCCTCGGTATTGATTAATGTCACTTCAATGACCGCTGCTCCTACCAAATCATTGGGGTAAACATGTACATCCAGTCTCGCAGCTTCGTTGGGAAGAAACTGAAATGGCTGTGAGCTGACAGAAGGGAAAAAGCACTGATTTTTATCACAAATGGCGCTTTGCCACCCCTCTGTGATGCTGATGACTTTCCGTGTCCAGCGTGCCTGGATGGTATCGTTGGTATTGTTGATGGCTTCAGCATGACCAACGCCTTCAAAATCGGCAACCCCAATGCCGTTTACTACTACCGGATTAGGATTGATGACCATCGCCGAGCTTTGGGCAAAGATGCTTTGTGCTGAAAAAAACAAGCCAAACAGGAGTAAGCCTTTTTTCATATTTAAAAAATTATGGATGATGAAAATGGATTGAAAACGTTGTCGTGGTGCAAAAATAAGCAAGCGATCGTTATGTGATCGAGAAATAATCAATCTGGTCGGTAAGCGGACGTCCCAAACAACAAAATGGGCCGCCAACAACCTGGTTGGCGACCCATTTTATTTGTAAAGGTCATCGCTATCATCTAACGATTAACGACCCACAACAATGCGTTGAGTTGACTCGCCCAGTTCTGTGCGGATGCGTGCCATATAAACACCGGCATTTTCCGGGTTCCAGGTGCGAATGTACTGACCAGCTGCGTAATCGCGGTTTTGGTCCAGTGTTTCAACCAACTGGCCATTCACATTCAAAATTTCAATCGTTACTGCAGTAGCAGCTACCAATTCAAATTCGATGTTTACCGTTGTGCTGGCAGGGTTCGGGAAAACGGCAACTTTACCGGCAAGCAGATCTTCCAGATCATTCGTTCCAACGATGAGGCCCGATACGTTGATGTTGTCAATGTACAGGTTGTTGCCCCAATCAGAAAGCACTTTGAACTGAATGTTCAATTCAGGCGTACCGTCAAAAGCGCTAAGGCTTACAGAGTCCGTTACCCAGCCATTTGCCGGCGGAAGGAAGAATGGCTCTGCATCCGGGCGGGTTGCCAGTTGCGTACCGGCCTTATTGTAAACAATCGTCCAGGTACCGCCGCAATCCGGGGATGCCAAAATCTGAAGGCGGTCGTTAGAACCACCCTGGTAACGGGCGTGTGAGCGATCAAATTTCAGGTAACCATTGGTCGTGTTGCTGAAATCCAGTTTTGGATACGTCATGGTACCGAAATCATTCACTGCACCCGCCGGGTTCCACTGGTAGAAGTTAACGAACAGCGAACGATCGCTTTGGCCATAACCACCAACAGGGTCACCTGCAGAGTTGGTCAATTCGTTGCGTGCCAGGGAAAGGAAAGTTCCTGAGCCAAATACGCCATCCGGGATTGGTTCTTCAATCACAGCAATTGTCGGGTAAGTACCCTCATAGTTTTCATTGTCTTCCACCAGGTCAGTGCCATATACTTCATCGGCAATGGCTGAGTAGTTGGAAGCCGGAGATTCGTTGTTGAGCAGGTTGATGTCCGTAGCGTCTCCGTTGATTTCGAGGATGACAAAAGAGACACTGGAAGTGCCGCTCAAAGCATATTCCTCAAAGGTAATAGAAGCAGAAGCGCCTGGTGCCAGCGTGCCGGTCCAGGTTTGGGTAGCTTCAGCAGTGCCGTTAATGGCCAGTCCAACCTCAAGGCTGGTAATTTCAGCTTCGCCGTTGTTGGTAACGCTCACCACCGGTACAATCGTAGCACCGCAAAGGCCTACCGGATCTACTGTCAGGTTCTCACCAATGGAAGCATCCAGGGCATTAGGCACTGCCAATGGTTCGCTGATGGCCGCCTGATAAACCGACTTCGTCGTATTGTCCTGATAGAAAGCAATAACGCCAACTTCGCGCTTGTCTGCAATGTAATCAGGCAGCGCTTCAGTGAAGGTAAAGGTCACGCTTGCACCTGCGGCAATGGTATTCAAAGCCGATCCGGTTGCATCCGGATACATGCGGCGCATGACGTTGTGAAAATCCGTTTCACCATTGCTGCCCGGAGCTGCCAGGTAGTGAACTGTTTTTTCGATCAATGCTACATGGAAACGACCATTGGTCAGGGTGAAATCTGTAGCACCCTGGTTGGTTACAACTGCATTGATCGTGATCTCATCAAGAGTAGCATTCAGGGTATGCGTCAGTTCAATAGAAATCGGCGTTGCCAAACCAGCTGCATAAGTCAAAACAGCCTGGTTGTAGCCATAAGGGTCACCTTCATAGCCGCCACCTGCAACATCCCAGTCGCCAATGCCACCTCCATAAGAATCGCCGGGCAAAACGCCGTCAATCCAGGCAGTAGGTACGCCACTGAGCCCATAATAATCGCTGCGGGTATCATCCTGGATTGGGTTAGCTTCGTTCATCGGATCGTATCCCGGAAATGGTGCCTGATATTTGAGCGCAACGATGTTTGTGGTATTGTCGCTCAGCAAAGCATGAAAGTCTGGATTCTGTGCTGCACAAGGGCCGCAGGATGCATTCGTAAAATGCTCGATGAGCACGGTACGCTGGGCCTGCCCCCACATGAAAACAGGAATAAGACC
>JABWAJ010000669.1 GCA_013361075.1 Saprospiraceae bacterium
CCTCATCAATACCATCCAGAGCCTGGTAGGGGTGGATCTGGACAATTTTGTGCCTTATCCGGTGGTGGATGGAAAAAGTACCAATGGTGGCTATTGTGGCCCTGCTGTGAAACCCATTGCCCTGAACATGGTAAAAAACTGTGCACAGCACCGTGGGGTCAATATCCCCATCTCCGGCATTGGCGGCGTTGAAAACTGGCGCGATGCAACCGAATATTTATTGCTGGGTGCCAGCAATGTGCAGGTATGCACAGCCGTCATGCACTATGGCTTCGGCATCATCCGCGAGATGATAGCCGGACTCGAATCGTACATGCAGGAAAAAGGATTCCACCAACTCGAAGACTTCATTGGCAAAGCGCTGCCCAACGTCAAAACCTGGGAAAACCTGAACCTTCACTACGAAGTAAAAGCCCACATTGATCCGGCCAAATGTATCCAGTGCCAGTTGTGTTACACCGCTTGCGAAGACGGCGCCCACCAGGCAATCGGCCTTCCCGGAGAAGGGCGTATTCCTTACATCATTGAGGAAAATTGTGTCGGATGCAACCTTTGCTCGCTTGTTTGCCCTGTGGAAAACTGCATTACCATGGTTCGGAAAGACGATGGTACACACAGCGAAAACTGGAAGGATTTTGTAGCAGCAGGGAAAGCTCCGGATACCTTTGAAGACCAGCGTGCAGGCGGCCTCGGGCATTGGGTGCCGGCGCCTGCTTCTGCACTGGAAAGAAAAAAATAAGCAAATCCTATGGATGTTTTTCTGCAAGCCGCCATTGATGAAGCCCGAAAAGGCCTCGAAGAAGGAGGGATCCCCATCGGCAGTGTATTGGTGCATCGCGGCCAAATCATAGGCCGTGGCCACAACCGCCGGGTACAGCAAGGTAGTGCAATTCTGCATGGCGAAATGGATGCGCTCGAAAATGCCGGAAGGCTACCTGCTGAGGTTTACCGGGAATGTACCATTTATACGACTTTGTCGCCCTGCCCCATGTGTAGCGGTGCCATCTTGCTGTACGGCATTCCCAGAGTAGTCATTGGCGAAAACCAAACTTTTATGGGGGAAGAAACCTTGCTGGAATCCCGAGGCGTTGCCATTGAAGTGGTGAATGATGCACAATGCATCGAAATGATGAAATCTTTTATCCGGGATCGTCCGCAATTGTGGAACGAAGATATTGGGGAAGTATAAGTGACCAAACCAGCATGAACAACAACCGCGCACTCCTGCTTTTTGTCCGGAATCCGGAAAAAGGAAAAGTCAAAACCCGCCTTGCAAAAGAACTGGGCGACGATAAAGCCCTTGAAATTTATCTCGAATTGCTGAACCTCACCCGCGCTGTTGCGATGGCCATTCCTGCCGAAAGGCTGCTGTTTTACAGCAATTTTATTCCCCAAAGTGACGATTGGCCCGAATCGCTGTTTCAAAAGCACCTGCAATCTGGCGGCGACCTTGGTGCCCGCATGGAAGCTGCCTTTCATCAGGCTTTGGAAACCCACCCGAAAGCGGTGATCATTGGCAGCGACTGCCCTGAACTCCGGCCTGAAATTATTGAACAAGCCTTTACACAACTCGATGATTGCGACGCTGTTTTTGGCCCCGCCAATGACGGGGGGTATTATTTACTGGGGCTAAAATCCGTGATCCCCGGCATTTTCAGGGATATGGTCTGGAGTACGAAATCCGTATTGTCTGAAACCTTAGACAGATTGAAGGCTGCCGGAAAAACCTATGCCTTTTTACCCGAGTTGTCGGATGTAGATCATGTGGAGGATTGGGAACGGTATTTGCTTACAAGGTAAGCCTATATGCCGCTACTTTCAACCCAAACACCTCATTAGTTATGCTGCCTGCATCCTTCATTTTACCTTCAAGGCAAATCTATGAAAATGAAAAGCAAAACATCGAAGGTGCTGGCCCATATAACCGGATGTGCTGCCTTTCTTGTATTGCCCATACTTTTTGCTCCGGGGCGGGGAATATCCTTAAGCATATTGCGCAACGCACACACCCAACGCGAAATGTTGGGATATTTCCTGCTGGTTTTATTTTTCTACCTCAATTTTTTGGTCCTTATTCCCAAACTTTATTTCAAAAAACGCTACTTCGTTTTCGCCGGAGCCATGCTGGTTTGCCTGATTGCCATTACCTTCATCCCCCCATACTTCATTCCGCATCAATTTTCGAAAAACATGCCAATGCCACCTGAACTCGGCCAGGGTAAGTTACTGCTGTTTGAGCTCGGCCATAATTTTTTTGGCTTCCTGGTGGCTTTATTCGTTTCCATGACGATGAGCATCAACAACAAATGGAAACAAGTGCAGGAAGAAAAATTGGCAACAGAATTATCCTATCTAAAGGCCCAGATCAATCCCCATTTTTTGTTCAATACCCTGAACAGCATTTATGCCATGGCCATTGAAAAATCAGACCATACGGCAACTGCGGTAGTGAAACTTTCCGGCATGATGCGCTATGTCATTACCGAAGCACACGACGACTATGTAGCTCTGGAAAAAGAAATTGACTATCTTGGCGACTACGTAGAGTTGCAAAAAATGAGGCTGGAAAATACCGTTGAGGTGGTTTATGAAGTAAATGGTCCTGTGTCCGGGAAGCAAATTGCCCCGTTGGTTTTGATTCCTTTTGTGGAAAATGCTTTTAAATATGGTGTCAAT
>JABWAJ010000670.1 GCA_013361075.1 Saprospiraceae bacterium
CGGTTACTGGTAGATGAATTACTGGCCATGGGAATTCATGATGCCCATATGGACGAGCATGGGTATGTGTATGCAACCATCCCCGCCAATACCAAAAAACAAGTTCCGGTTATTTGCTACTGTTCCCACATGGATACCTCTCCCGATTGCAGTGGCGAAAACGTGAAGCCCATCGTGCACCTGAATTACAATGGTGCAGATATTGTACTTCCAGACGACCCGTATCAGGTCATCCGGCTTGCCGAACACCCTGATCTGGCCGAACAGATGGGCAACGATATCGTTACGGCCAGCGGAACCACTTTGCTGGGTGCTGACAACAAGGCGGGCCTTGCAGAAATTATGGATGCCGCCAATTTTTTCATGCACCATCCCGAAGTTGAACACGGTGCCATCAGAATTTTGTTTACACCCGATGAAGAAATTGGCCGGGGGGTAGACAAAGCAGACCTCAAAAAACTGGGCGCTGATTTTGGGTATACGGTTGACGGCGAACGCCTCGGATCGTTTGAAGACGAGACCTTTTCTGCCAATGCCGCCACCGTTACGATACACGGGGTGAGCGCTCATCCGGGTTTTGCCAAAGGCAAAATGGAAAGTGCCATCAAAATTGCTTCCGAAATTGTAGCGGCACTTCCCAAAGATCGCCTGTCGCCTGAAAGTACGGACGGACGCGACGGTTTTTTACACCCGGTCAGCATCAACGGATCTGTAGAAAAAGCTACGATTCAGCTGATCGTCCGCGATTTTACCGATGAAGCCCTGGCACAACACGAAGCGGAGTTGCAGGATATTGTAAACCGCGTTGTGGCTAATTATCCGCATGCCCGGGCTGAGATTCAGATTAAGGAGCAGTACCGGAACATGAAAAAAATCCTGGCTCAATTCCCACAGGTATCAGAATATGCCATTGAAGCCATTCGCCGTTCAGGCATAAAACCCCATTTGTCGAGCATACGCGGCGGCACCGATGGTTCCCGCCTTTCTTACATGGGATTGCCCTGTCCGAACATTTTTGCCGGTGAACACGCTTTTCACTCGCGTCAGGAATGGGTATCGGTTCAGGACATGGAAAAAGCAGTAGAAACGCTGATTCATTTGGCTGCTATTTGGGAAGAGTGTGCCTGAGAAAAGGGCAGGTTTGCAAGAGGGAAAGGGCAAATCAGCAAGTTGGCAAAATGTAAGTTCGCAATTTAGTTGCCAACTTGCCTATTTGCTCCTTGCCAACTTGCCTTTAAAACCACCAACTCATAACGATTTTAACATATTAAACAATATTTTTCTATTCTTTAACCAATCCCGGCGTCGGGTTAACGCTCCGTTAGCGCCTTTAGAGAGTTTTTCACCCCTATCTTGGCTGCATAAATACCTAACAGCCATGACACACAAGAGAAACCAATTCAGCTTAACCGCAGTTATTGCGGCAATGGTATTGTTTGTAAGTGCCTGTACTACCCCAATGGATTTATTGGAGTCGGGTGCTTATGATGAATCCGTACAGTTGGCCATCAAAAAACTGAGTGGAAAAAAAGTCAAAAAAGCCAAATACGTGGATGCACTCGAAGTTGCTTTTGCCAAAGCAACCGAACGCGACATGCAGGAAGCGAACCGGTTAAAGCAGGAAAACCGCGAAAGCAACTGGGCCCGGATCCACGACATTTACCAGCGCATTGAACGCCGCCAGAAAAACATTGAACCGTTACTGCCCCTCATTGACCAGCACGGCCTTAAAGCAGATTTTTTGTTCGTCCGGGTGGATAACCTTGAAGCAGAAGCTCGCGAAAACGCTGCTGCGTACCATTATGGCCGCGCCAAAGACTACCTGAAAGATGCTCAGAATGGCGACCGCGCTGCTGCCCGCAAAGCATACGCCGAGTTGGAACGCATCGGGGAATATTTCCGGGACTACCGCGACGAAGAAAAGCTCATGTTGCTGGCCCGTGACCTCGGCACTGCCCATATTTTGGTGGAAGTAGAAAACAAAGCCCAGGCTTACCTGCCCCGGCGTGTGGAAAATGCGATCCAATCTTTCCCGGTAGGCGACTTAGCCAGCCGCTGGAACGTGTACTACGCCGAGCCTAATGCCAATATAGATTTTGACTACAAAGTGGTCGTGAAAATCGCCGATATCCGGGTCAACCCGGGTCTGGTTCAGGAACGCACTTACGAAGACGCCTGCGAAATCGAAGACGGGTTTGAATACGTACTCGACGAGCGGGGTAATGTCAAAAAAGACACTTTAGGCAACGACATCAAAGTACCCCGTAAAGTAATCGTTCGCGCCAACGTGCTCGAATCCTTGCAGCGCAAAGACGCGACCATGCAGGCCACCATTGAGTTCTACGACCTTCAGACCAAACAGATGATCGATGCCCAGCCAATTACCGCCAACGCTTTGTTCGAACACTATGCGTCTACCTTCTGGGGCGACCCGCGTGCGTTGAGCCAGGAATCGAGAAACCGCATCGGAAGTTCGCCACGACCTTTCCCTGCCGATGAAGAATTGCTGTTGCAGGCAGCTGAAAAAATGAAACCTGCCGTCAAACGCAGAATAGCCGACCGTTCGAGCCTCATGATATAGATCAGATTATTTAATGTTTGTCCATTTAGTCCAGTGTCTGCTCTTTAGAGTTCGAGAGCAAGGCATGTTTCGGCCCAAAAACGGGAGTTCAC
>JABWAJ010000671.1 GCA_013361075.1 Saprospiraceae bacterium
GCCTGGGCCACATTATCGTGGAGTTCATGGGCCAGCCGGTTACGTTCTCTGACCTCGGTCAATAGCTTTTGGCTTTCTTCGGCCCGCTTGCGTTCGGTGATGTCAACGCCAATACCAATCTGTGTTTCGTCGGAAAGACGGAGGTTCGACCACATGGTTTGAATGGTCTGTCCCTCCCTGGTCGTCATCACGATGTCTTTCCAGCCCTCTTGGGCTGACTCCATAAAGGCTTGCACTTCTTCTCGATAAGTTGGATCGGGGTAGCACCGGGCCATTAGGTCACCCTGGCGGGCTTCTTCCGTAGACCAGCCGGTGACTCGCTCAAACTCCTGATTAAGCTGCAGGACGCGCGTATCGGGCCGGTACAGAACAATCATCACCGGAATTTTATCAAAGATTTTCTGGAGCAATTCCCGTTCCCGATCCAGGGCCGCCGTTCGTTCTGTGACACGCTGTTCCAGCTCACGATTGAGCCGTTCCAACTGCTGGGTCTTGCGGTACAGGTCAACAAATACGCCCACTTTGGCCCGCAAAATTTCAGGAACGACCGGGACCGAAACGTAATCCACCGCTCCATGTTGGTAGCCCCTGAGCCGGTCAATGTCTGTCAGATGCACGGCGGAGACATTCACGTGACTTCACAACCCGGGAAAGGAGCAAGGTTTGTGGTGGCGTTTTGAATGAAAACGCAGTATTATTACCCCTGAAGATTTTCAATGTCATCCATATCTCTGAAGCGAGCTGATGCTGTCTTTCTCATGGAAAAAATAGTTCGATCAAGTGGATGAGATACGTTATGGCTAAGGTTGTATGCTGAACAGACCAAATACCAAGCTGCTTCGAGGCGCTTGCGTGGGGCTCTGGCCATCCAATAGGCTCTATTGTGCCTCGCCGCTTCAAAAGTCTGAATTTTGAACGAGGTTCAGTCTAAGCGATATGCTTCCATAATGGCAAAGAATTTGACTTCTGGCAAATTTCGCGAATCTTTACGAAAGATTCATGCACAACGACAGTAGGTATATGCAAACCAAATCCAATCTTGAACAACTTCGCTCCATGATCTGGCAAATCATGCCCCTGCCTGACGCAGAGTGGCAAGCTTTTTCAGGAATCTGGCAACCCTTTTCTGCAAAACGCAAAACCATCCTCACAGCTGAGGGCGACACTGAAAAATACCTCTACTTTGTGCTCGAAGGTGTGCAACGCGCCTATGCCACGAGCGAAGAGGGCCGGGAAGCGACTTTGGTTTTTACGTATCCTTACTCCTTCTCCGGCGTCGCCGATTCGCTGCTATTGCAACAGCCATCCCGCTACTGGTTTGAAACGCTCACGCCCAGTGTTTTTTTAAGAGCGCCTTTCCGGCAATTCGACGACGTACTCCAGCAGTATCCCCTATTGGAGCGCATGATCCGCCTGGCGCTGAGCCACACGCTGGCCGGGGTACTGGTGCGCCAGATTGAATTGCAATCTTATACCGCAGAACAAAGATTCCGGGCTTTAATGACACGCAGTCCGCACATTTTGCAATTGGTGCCGCATAAGTACCTCGCCAATTACTTAGGCATGGACGCAACAAATTTTAGCAAATTTTTGGGAAGTATCCGTATTTAATAAGCGAACTTTTTGAGGCGAGTGGGGGAATTAATTTGTAATTCCCGTAAAATCTTGGTTTTTACCAAGAACCCCAAGGATACTATCCCTGACTTTTGTGTATCAAAAAAACACAAAGTCATGTACCAAACAACATCGTTTCTCGAAGATTTGCAGAGCCAAACCGAAGCATTGCTCCAACAAGCTGTAAGTGATTGGCAAATGTTGCCGCCCACTGTATTGGCGCACCAACCTGCGCCCGGCCAATGGAGCGCTGCACAATGCCTCGAACACCTTAATTATTATAGCCGCTACTACCTGCCTGCGATCGAAAAAGCGATTGCGGCAGGGAAAAGCGCGCGTCCTTCCTCAACCTTTAAAGCTGGCTGGCTCGGTGCTTATTTCACCCGCCTGATGCAGCCACAGGCCAATGGGGCGCTGAAATCGAAAATGCAGGCTCCGAAAAATGCCGTGCCCTCTGAATCTCCCGACCCACGCGCCGTACTTGCCGAATTCATTGACCATCAGGAAACCCTCCTGAAATTACTTGAACAGGCTTCAACGGTTAACATCGGGCAATTGCGCGTGCCGATTTCCATTGCTCCCTGGATCCGCCTCAAACTGGGTGACACTTTTGCTTTTCTGATTGCGCACGAACAACGCCATACCCTGCAACTGATGCGCGCGATTGGCGTAGCAAAGCAGGCTTCTGCCGCAAATAGCATTTCCGGATAAGCAGGAAAAGGTTTAAAACCGAAATGCACCCAACTTAAAAGGGAATAAAGCACCGTTTTTTGTCGAACAAAAAACACCATTCGGCAACTCAAAAACACCGTCTATCGGCTATGCAGCAGAATGTCGTTTTTTTTCAAGTTTTCACCTGCACAATCCCTGCATCTTTGCCTTGTTCTTTGAATGGAAATAAAAGGGGGCAATGATTAATCGCAATGGACTAAGTAGAAAAAATACGCAGGATTGTCGTTTTTTTTCAAGCTCAACTCCCGGAAAGCCCCCAAATTTGTGGCATAATTTTGAAAGAAAAGAAAATGGAAATCACCGACAGCCTTTTTGAAGTCC
>JABWAJ010000672.1 GCA_013361075.1 Saprospiraceae bacterium
GATGGGCAAAGACAGCATCGGCTATGAGTTGTTTGCCTTGATGTGAGCGCCTTACTGGCAGAGAAAGCCAACGGAATCCTTCATCCGCCTTTATCTGTACTCTCGTGATGAAGCCACGACCCTTCCCACCCCCCAGAGGCAGTTGTACATCATCGTAGAAGACGAACCTTTGGCATCCGAACGGGCCAAAGATTACATAAAGAAGCTCCCTTTTCTGGACTTACTGGCTACTTTCGACAACGCAACTGATGCCCTGGTGTTCCTGAAAATGGACAGGGTAGATTTGTTGTTTCTGGACATTCACCTGGGAACGCTTTCGGGAATTCAGCTTTTGGAAACAGCTTCGTTGAGTTGCCAGGTTATCCTTACCACTGCTTACCACGAATACGCGCTGAAAGGTTTTGACCTGAAAGTTGCGGATTATTTGTTGAAGCCTTATACGTTTGAGCGCTTTGTGCAGGCAGTGGAACGAGTGGAGCAGCATTTTGCAAAAACTGAACCCAACCCCGAAAAGCGGTTTATCTTTGTGAAAATTGAATACCGCCTGGAGAAAGTTTTTTTAGACGATATTCTGTTCATAGAAGGCAAAGGGAACTACCGCCGCATTCATACACGCGACAAAAAACTGATGACCCTGCAAACGTTTAGCGAACTGGACCGGGAAATCCGTTCCAGAACAATTTGTCGCGTACACAAGTCCTATATGGTTGCCATTGACAAAATTGATTCGATTGAAAAAGACCGCATTAAAATACAGGATGTTTATATCCCTGTTTCGGAAACCTACAGACAGGCTTTTTTTGACCGCATTCAGTCCTGACCCATATTTATTTCGTCCACTATACCCAATGTTTTTATGCCCGGAGTGAAAAAAAAGCATCCTGAGGAAAAGACGAAATTGCACCCCCGCAACCTGCACCGGGAGCGCTATGACTTCAACTTGTTGACGGGTGCCTATCCCCCACTGGCTCCATTTGTGCACTTAAACCGCTATCAGGACGAATCCATTGATTTTTCAGATCCGGAAGCCGTCAAAACACTGAATAAAGCCTTGCTTAAGCAATATTATGGTGTTGAAAACTGGGACATTCCGCCCGGGTATCTGTGTCCGCCCATCCCGGGCAGAGCCGATTACCTGCATTACATCGCCGATTTGCTGGGCGCCTCCAACCAGGGTAAAATTCCAACCGGAAAAAAAGTAGTATGCCTGGATATTGGGGTTGGTGCCAATTGCGCGTATCCCATTATCGGAAGCGCCGTCTATAAATGGCGTTTTATTGGCTCCGATATTGACCCCGTCGCACTGGAATCAGCCAACCGAATCCTTGACGCCAATCCTTTTTTGAAAACGTCAATCGTTTGCCGGCTGCAACCCAACCCCAAACAAATTCTGGAGGGCATTTTAGAAAAGGACGAATACATTGATGTTGCTATTTGTAACCCGCCGTTTCACGATTCCGGAGAAACTGCGCAGGCCAGTACCTTGCGGAAGTTGAATCACTTAAGCAAGAAAAAAGTGACGCAACCAACCCGGAATTTTGGTGGCCAGGCTGGTGAATTGTGGTGCGAAGGTGGCGAAAAAACGTTCATTACCAACATGATTGGCGAAAGCAAAACATTCGCCACGTCCTGTTTTTGGTTTTCTACCCTGGTCTCAAATGCAGACCACCTTAAAAGCCTCTACCACGTTCTTGCCGATGCAGGTGCAACGGATGTAAAAACCATCTCCATGGGCCAGGGAAATAAAATCAGCCGGATTTTGGCGTGGAGTTTTTTGAATGCAAAACAGCAGGTGATGTGGCGGGAGCTGCGGTGGAAAAAGTGATTTATTGCCCAATCTTATCGCATAAATTTATTTTAATACTCTCGTTTATAGCTTTCTTTTTCAGTAAGCAGCATTGCTTTTTCTCCTTTTCCTATTAAAAATTTAGTTTTCAGGGTTGCTCTTTTATCTATTTTTTGCAAGAAAATTTCTAAATGCAAATGGGGCCGGAAGACCATCCGACATTACCACTATAACCAATTAATTGACCTATTTTAACAGCTTCTCCTTTTTTTACAACAGAACCGTTTTGTTTAATATGCGAATATTCTGCAAAAGTCCCATCTGTGTGATAGATCAATATGTTAACCCTATTCCACAATATTTTTGAGGTGTTGCCCATATATTTTTTTGGCTGTTTCAAAATTCCGATCATTCCCGGTTCCGACCAAATCGGCATATACGAGTAGTGGGTTAACGATTTTTAATCTTTTGTTGACAAAAACATTGTCCTGTTCATTCCAGAAGGTGCTATATACCTCAACATTACCTCCTTTCATATCCGGGATCAACTGAAAATCTTTGATTAAGGCTTTCCTGTCTGCATTGGTGTATATGGTCCAGGCTCCAGGTTGCAGGTAATTTGTCAGCAAAGCCGCAGCCGGCTCGCCGCTCCAGAATGCCGTATTTCCCAAATCGAGCACCTTCCAGTTTTCAACGCCATTGGCAAAGCGATATTTACCCCGAAACAATTTGGGTTTTAGCTTTTGGTTGAAAGCGGTAACCCAGTTGCTGAGTAAGTCCTGCTTGTTGCCGAGCAATTTTTTGTTTTTATTCAATGGGCTTACATACTTATAGGCTGCAAGATCTTCCTGCACGCTGCCGACTACA
>JABWAJ010000673.1 GCA_013361075.1 Saprospiraceae bacterium
ATTTTTCAGCTTTGAATTGCTTACCTTTGCGCTGTTTTTCAAGAAACCTGTTGATTATTATGCTGCTTTACGACAACAATCCAACGCTGAACGACCTGCCCAAAGTCATTGACGAAACCCGCCAGGGCGAGGTATTCCTGCAGGAAGCAACAGCAGAAGGAATGCCGGCCGGCAAGCATTTCTACATTGAAAGCTATGGTTGCCAGATGAACTTCAGCGACAGCGAAATTGTCGCCTCCATCCTCGCTGACCTTGGCTATCGCCCAACCCGGAATCTGGAGCAATCTGACCTCATCCTGATCAATACCTGCTCTATCCGTGAAAAAGCGGAAGATACGGTACGCAAGCGATTGCGCATATTCGATAAAATAAAACAACAACGCCCCGGCACCTTAGTCGGTGTTTTGGGGTGTATGGCCGAACGCCTGAAAAAGCAGTTTCTCGAACAGGAAAAACTGGTAGACATGGTAGTTGGCCCCGATGCTTACCGCGATTTACCCAATTTGATTGCCGACGCAGCAGATGGCGACAAGGGAATCAACGTGTTCCTTTCACGCGAAGAAACTTACGCCGACATCAGCCCCCTGCGCTTAGACAGCAATGGCGTGGCAGCCTTTATTTCCATCATGCGCGGGTGCGATAACATGTGTTCTTTCTGCGTAGTGCCTTTTACCCGCGGGCGGGAGCGCAGCCGTGATGCCTTCAGCATTGTGGCCGAAGCCGCCGAATTGTATGCGCGCGGCTACCGGGAAGTAACCCTGCTGGGCCAAAACGTTGATTCCTACAAATGGGAAAACCCGGAAACGGGCATTACCCTTCATTTTGCCGATCTGCTGGAGATGGTGGCTAAAGTACACCCGGGACTTCGGGTGCGTTTTTCTACCTCCCATCCCAAAGACATGACCGATGAAGTGCTGCACACCATGGCACGCTACGACAATATTTGTAAATACATCCACCTGCCCGTTCAATCGGGTAACAGCCGGGTGCTTGAGTTGATGAACCGCACGTATGACCGGGACTGGTACATGGATCGCGTGCGTGCCATCCATCGGATTTTGCCCGACTGTGCCATTTCTTCTGACATTATTGCAGGCTTTTGTACCGAAACTGAAGCGGAACATGAAGATACCCTGAGCATGATGGAATTTGCTCAATACAGCATGTCCTACATGTTTGCTTATTCCGAGCGACCAGGGACGCTGGCTGCAAAAAAATACAAAGACGACATTCCCGAAGCCGTAAAAAAACGCAGGCTGGAAGAAATCATCAAACTCCAAAACCGGATTTCCCTTCAACATAACCTTGCCGATATCGGAAAAACGTTTGAAGTGCTCATTGAAGGAGATTCCAGGCGTTCGGAATTTGAGTTCAAAGGCCGGAATTCGCAAAACAAGGTGGTGGTTTTTCCAAAAACTGAAGGACTAAAGCCGGGAGATTATGCATGTATAAAAATTACGGACGCCACCAGTGCAACCCTGCGGGGTGAACTTGTTGTATCTAATCGCTAAATAGCTGACGGCCATCGTCTACAAAATGAGCAGTACCCTCCTATCCATCAAACAACGCTACGGCATCGTTGGCCGGTCGGAACAGCTCGACCGGGCCCTCAGTACCGCTTTACGGGTCGCCAACACCAACCTTTCTGTGCTGATTACCGGCGAAAGCGGGGTAGGCAAAGAAGTTTTTTCGCGCATTATTCACGAGCAAAGTGCCCGAAAGCACAATAAATTCATCGCCATCAACTGCGGCGCCATCCCCGAAGGCACCATCAATTCGGAACTATTCGGGCACGAAAAAGGAGCATTTACCGGCGCTACCGGAGAGCGTAAAGGTTATTTTGAAACCTATGACGGGGGCACCATTTTTTTGGATGAAATCGGGGAAATGCCTTTGGATACCCAGGCTTACCTCCTGCGGGTACTCGAAACAGGAGAATTCATCCGGGTAGGTTCGTCTCAAACGCTGAAAACCGATGTGCGGATCATTGCCGCAACAAACGTAAATCTGGACGACAACATCCGGAAAAACAAGTTTCGGGAAGACCTTTATTTCCGCCTCAATACAGTGCCCATCCGACTGCCCGCTTTGCGCGAACGTCAGGAAGACATCTATCTGCTATTCCGGAAATTTGCCTCTGATTTTGCTGAGAAATATAGAACTCCCCCAGTCCAGTTAGACGACCGGGCTCAGGTGCTGATCGAAAACTATACCTGGCCGGGAAACATCCGGGAGCTAAAAAATGTGGCCGAGCAGCTTTCTGTATTGGCCGAAAGGCGCAATGTAACAGCAGAAGACCTGCTTATGCTGATTCCAACCATTGCCCAACGCAACCTGCCTGCCATCAGGGATCGAAACGGACAGGAAGGAGGTAGTTTTCAGGAGCGTGAAATTTTGTACAAACTCCTGTTCGATATGAAACGCGACCTGAATGACCTGAAGTCGCTCGTTTTTGAACTCATCCGGAGCAATGACCTGAACATGCCTGATAATGCCGCGCTCCGGGGGTTGCAAATGCCGGATTACAGCCTCGAAAATGAACGAGCTGCGGAATTTACCCGAAAATCCATGCCCGAACCAGCGCATGGTACTTCAGAAAATTTCGACCCCCCTTCGCCTTCCAAGCCCATTATTCTGGACGGCCAG
>JABWAJ010000086.1 GCA_013361075.1 Saprospiraceae bacterium
ACCACCTGAATTTCCACTCTGGAAAAACCACCAATTCCTGTGATTTCCATAAATCCGTTTCTTCCCGGATCATTGACAATCAACCCTTCTGAAACAGAAGGCTGGTTGAAGACTTCTATGGTTACGGTTGCCGTATCGCAGGGCAACTGGCAAATGGATTCCGGCGGGCACACAACATACTGGAACGCAACGGTCCCCCTAAACCCTTCATCCACACGATAGCGGAAACGGTTGGTTGCTTCCAGGAATTCCAGTTCGCCTTCTTCCGGCTCATTGAGCAGGAACATGACCGTGTCTTTCAGTCCGGCCAGGTTGTCGTTGAGCAAAACTTCCATTACCAGCACCTCCTGCGCAAACTGCAGACGGAAGCGATCGTCGCCAAGCATCGGTGAGCGTTCCAGAAATAAAGTCACGGTATCAGCAACAGCTTTGGAGCAACCTTCAATATAGACCTCCCAGACAAATTGGTTGACCCCCGCCTGCAAATTAGAGGCAGAAGATATGGTGTGGGCCACATTTTCCAAAGTTGCGGATCCGAGGGATCGCCAGGCTCCAATTCCTGATGTCAGGGGCAAAGCGTTCAACTGTGCATTTGAGGTATTGCAAACTACCGTATCCATCCCTGCAAATACAGCTCCCTCAGGAAACCCAAGTACCGTCATGGGCGCTGCCCCCAAGGGGACAGAACGGCATCCCAAAGAATCGCGCAGCACGAAATATTCTCCTGAAAAAGCTGAAGAATAAGCGACCAGGTTGACAAAAGGCTGAGTAGTGATTACAGAATCTCCGGTGGGCAGAAGCCATACATAACGCACTGCCGGGGATGGAAAAAGGTCTTCCGCTTCAAGCCGGAAAGAAGCATCTTCGCATACTTCTTCCGGTACACTCAGAGCATAAGCCGGAAGGGCTGAACACCCGCCACCGCCCATACCTCCGGAGGCAATGGTAGTGCTTACGACAACCGGGCAAATGTTTGCCCCGCCTGCAATGGATGTAACCGTCACGGTATAAACTCCCGGGGCCAGATTGACTAAGCCCGGTGTCGTTGCGCCATTGCTCCAGACATAGTGATAAGGAGTAGCCCCACCACTTGCATTGGCTGTTGCGGTACCATCATTGGCACCAAGCGTCGTCTCCGGGGTGGAAGTAACAACCACAATTAATTCCGAAGGCTGATTGATAACTGCTCCGGCACTTGTTGTACACCCCGCTGCATCTGTCACTGTTACGCTGTAGCTGCCTGCATTTAACCCAGCCGGGTTTTGTTGTCCGTTTAATACGGGATTGTTCCAGGTGAAAATCAGGTTACCCGCACCATTGCCGGGATGAACCGCCAATGCCCCGTCAGTGCCGCCAAAACAACTCACCGGGGTCACCGTAATGCTGTCGATGCTCAGGCTGCAATTTGCTGCATTGATGGTAAATCCACAGGTCTGTACACAACCATTTCCATCCGTTATGGTGACGGCATAATTTCCGGCAGACAAGCCGGGAAGGAAGGTAACCCCCGGAAGGACATTATTGATCTGGCCGGAAGCAGGTCCGGTATAACTTATGCTGTAATTTGCCGTACCACCGGCAATTTCAACACGCCCCTGGCCATCACTGCCGCCAGGCTGTGAAACCGCTGCGTCTTCTGCACAATCAAGCTCCAGCGCAGAGGGTTCATTGATGGTTACGCTGGCAATGTCCGTACATCCGCCTGCATTTTCCACCGTGACGCTATAGGTTCCTGCACCAACATTACTGAGTACAGAACTCAGGGTGCCATTGCTCCAGGTATAATCCCAGGGGCCGCCGCCACCGGAAACGTTAGCGGTGGCTCCGCCGGTTGTTTCGCCGTGGCAAAGCACCGGGGTGACATTGGAAATGCCGACAGAAAATCCGGCACAGGAAAACGAAGCCACTACAGCCGATCCGGTACGGGTACAGCCATTCAGATCCGTTACCGTAACGCTGTATGTGCCCGGCGCAAGGTCTGTAATGGTAGGGGTACTGCCGTTATTACTCCAGTTGTAACTGAAGTTGCCATTTCCGCCGGAAGCCGTTGCAGTGGCAGTACCATCATTTGCGCCAAGCGCCGTTTCATCGGTCGTGGTGACTTGCAACTGGATTGGGCCGGGCTGGGTAATGACACCGGAGGCTTCTTCCGGACATCCTACAGCATTGGAAACGGTCACAGTGTACGTTCCGGGGGGAAGATTGCTGATGTCGGGCGTCATGGCACCGGTGCTCCATAAGTAAGAATATGGTCCTCCCAATGCAGGCGGGATTGCGGTAGCAATGCCATCTGCATTGCCATTGCAGCTTACGTTCAAGGTATTGACGGCAATCGTGAATCCTGGACAAACAATTGGGGCAACGGTTGTCGTACCCACTCTGGTGCACCCATTTACATCCATCACGGTAACCGAGTAGGTTCCCGGTGCCAGGTTGACAATGGTTGGGGTCGTGCCGCCATTGCTCCAGTTGTAAGACAAAGCACCGGTTCCTCCACTTGCAGTAACGGTGGCGGTACCATCATTCCCTTCAAACATGGTTTCGTCTGTTGAGGACATGGACTGCAAAATCGCCGGTGGCGAAGTGAGGGTCGTGCTTTGACTGGCCGGACAATTGTTTGCATCCGTTACAGTTACAGAAAATATACCCACTGAAAGTCCGGTAATGGTTGGCGTCATTGCTCCGGTATTCCAGGAATAGTCATAAGGGCTGGTACCGCCTGTTGGAATTGCGGTGGCAGAGCCCGATGCTTCGCCATTGCACAACGGATTGTTTGCAGTTATGTCAACCGAAAAAGCACCGCATACAAATGGCGATACAGTACCCGTTCCTTCTATGGTACAACCGTTTGCATCGGTGACAGTAACAGTATAAGTGCCCGGCGGGAGGTCCGTAATGGTTCCGGTATCGCCGCCGTTGCTCCACAGGTATTCATATGGCCCGGTACCTCCGCCCGCCGTGGCCGTAGCTGTTCCATCATCTGCATTGAATGAAGTTTCATTGGTAGTAGCCACGTTTAAAGTCAGGGGTAAGGGTTCCGTGATGGTCACATTCCCAAAAATCCTGCAAGGGCTGCTGTCGTTAACCGTCACAAAATAAGTACCCGGCCCCAGGTTATTAATGGTTGGGGTCGTCTGGCCGTTATTCCACTGATAGCCATATCCGGGCACCCCGCCGCCAGGCAGGGCGGTAGCTGATCCATCCGCAGCACCTGAACATTGTACCTGAGTGGTTGAAAAATTCAACGTCATCGGAGGCGGGTTGGAGAGGGTAGCCACTGCGGTTGCCGTGCAACCCGCGGCATCGGTCACAACAACAGAATAAGTTCCCGGCCCAAGGCCGCTGATGGTTTGGGTGGTCCCTCCGTTGCTCCAGGCGTAAGTGAATGTACCTGAGCTTCCTGCGGGTACGGCCATCAGGCTTCCATTGCTGTCTCCATTGCAATCAATAGGGTTGACCGAAATGGAAGCGGTAAAATTGTTGCAATTCTGAATGGCAAGGCAACCCGCGAACCGGGAGGTATTGGTGCCCGCCTGGGTTGCAGTCGCTGTGGCGAAATTACCGGGAGTAACCGGATTGGCCGCCGTCAAATTCAGCGTCCATATCCCGTTGGCAGGTACGGTCACAGCGCCCAGAAAGCGGCGTCCCTGGCATAGGGCAGCAGAGCCACATCCCGTCGGGTCGTACTCAAAAACTTCCACGAGGTGCCCCGCAGTTGCGGTTCCTCTGATCAGTTGTGTGTTGGCGAGCGTAATGCCCGGCACAGTCGGCCCGTCTGTTCTGGCGATGCCTGCTCCGGTATTGCAATACATGCTGTTTTGGGTAACGAGGACTGTACTTCCGGAAGGGATGGTTATGCCTGCACCATTGTGTGCGATGGTATTGTTGGCAATGTTAAAGCCCATAACCGGTAGTGGAAAAACGATGCCTCCACCGCTGTTTCCGTCGGGGAGGCCTGCACCATCCAGGCCAATGGTATTGCCAGTAATGTCTACATTAAGCGTTGTGGATGCGGTACCGATTCCAATCCGGTTCCCGTAAAGGGTATTGTCTTCGATGTTGTAACCCGTTGCGCCAAGCAATCTGATGGCATGACCGCCGGTGCCCCCGTTTGTAAAATTGCGGATCTGGATTCCGCGTACCGTGATGCCCGATCCGCTCAGTACCAAACCATTGACGGGTGCCGCAGCTCCAAGGCTTGTCCCATCTATTATTACGGATTCATTGACGGTTCCGTCAATTGTTGCATTGGGTTTGGTTACAGTCGGCAACGGAACCGTGAGGGCAATGGTATTGACTCCCGCAGCAGGGATATTGAACGTGATGGTCGTTAAGGGAGTTGTGTTGTTGATGCAATCTATGGCCCAGGCAAACGAATTCGGGGTAGCAATGCTCGAACTGGTATTGGTTACCACCACCGTATTTCCAAAGGTTGGGCACTGTGCCAGAGCACCCTGCTGCACCATCCAAAACAAACCGACTGTCATGAATACAAATCTTGCTGGTTTCATGGGTCATTTTTTTTCGATGAAATAGATGGGCAAATTCACATCCAATTGACTTTCAGGCATGAACGGCGTTTGGGTCGTTGGCGCATTTGGAATGGTTTGTTTGACCAGCTCCGGTACGCGACGACGCAAAAACCCGTATAATTCGCCAAGGCGGACAATCCCGTCCCGGTCGTTATCTGCACTAAAGCGGCCATTAATATCGGTGCATTCCACATCGCCAAAGCCTTCCAAAAGGGCTTTTGTAAACGCCCCGTTGCCCCAGCTTGGGTCTTCGTAGGATTTTTCCGTACTGCTGCAGGAACTCAGGGTGCTTATCCCCGGCTGGGTATTTGCCAAATCCACCACGGCTTTACTTACCGCACCAAAGCCATCTTTGGCCCCGCCGCTATGACAAGCATCTAAAAAAATTAGTTTTTTACAATTAATTGGTGCCAGGATATCCAGGACAATATCTTTAAAATCTATGGTAATGTCCTGATACTTTGGGTCGTAGCCGGTTTGTAAAATCTTGAACCGGTTGTTGGTTATTTTACCATGAGAAGAAATGAAAATCAGCAACACATCATTTTCTCCAATTTGTTTGTCATCCCAAAGATAAGCGAGGTCATAGAAAGCCTGTTTGATGGCGGTTTCACTTGTTTTTTCCGGGGTATGCAACGCGTACGTAATGACCTGGTTGTAAAGTTTGTTTTCGCCACCCTGGTTTTTAAAAGCGGCTGCAATATCTGCTGCATCTTTTTCGGTAAATTTCAAATCATCGTGTTTTGGCCCGATGACCATCAGGTGTAAATTTGCCCGATCGGGTGAAAACTCTACTTCCAGGATCTCGGAAACTTCTCCGTCAATCACTACCTGTACATAGTTAACGCCTTGTTCCAGCAGAATTTCATTCTGATAAATATAGGTGTAGCGTTCGTTTTCTATTTTTGGTGGAGAAAGTTCTTCTTCATTAAACTTGGACCCTTCCATTTCCACACCGTTCAATTTCACTTTGAAGTTTTTAGTGTCCAATGGTTTGGAATCCGCAACGGCCATTTTAAACCCAAACTTGTTGTCGTTCGTGCGCACCTTTTTATTTTTGGAGTTGTTTTGCGGTACGGGATCGGTCCAGATCATGATCGGGCCGCCAGCCAACACTTTGCCTCCGGCCTGCCATTCCATCGTTTTGCGGATGGCTTCTGCTCCGCCGTCCGTGACGACGCATATGATGTTGGCTACAGCTTCTTTGAATTGTCCTTTTGTAAAAGTCAGGCTGACTTCGCGCGATTTATGTGGCCCTACGACGCCCAAAACCTTTGTGCGTTCACCAGATACGCTGATCCCGGGAGGGGCACTGAACCGCACTTCTGCCGGGCCGGAGCTTTCATCGCCATTATTAACGATTTCAACCTTTAAGGTTACGGCGTCGGAAGTTGCGCTTGTCACAAACTGAAACCCTTTGATCCCAAGCATGGCCGGCCGCAGTTCGTGCAGGGTAATATTCTGGTTGATGGATTTCAGTTTTTTTTCGCCGGAAGCGATGGTAAGCGACAACTCGCAGGCGCCGTCGGTCAATTCTGCTTTCCCTGCCAGCGGAACACTGGCCATAATGGACTCCCCTTTGCGCAGGGTACCGAAATAGTTTGCATTCCAGGCATCAAGGTGATCATTTTCCGTTCGTTTGTCGGCTATCACCCGCAAATCCGGTAAATCCGTATCTGAATTATTGGTAATCAAAAAGGTAAGTGCCGTTTGTTCATTGGGTTTTACGGTACCATCGGCTGTCCTGATTTTTACATCCGAAGTTTCTATTTTTTCCAGATTCCGAAGGCCTGCTACAGCCAGCAGGTCGCTTTGGTTGGGGGTAATGCGCTGAATCCAGGTATCATTGCCGCTATACCCCCCTAATGCATAGCCGCCATCGTGCAAATACAACACGCTGCTTACCGCATCGTCTTTGTCTCCCCCCTGAAATTCTTCCCAAATAAGATCACCACCCGTCGTGGTCTGAACCAAAAATGACTCCATTGTGCGGGCACCGCTGCGGTGCGAATCGGAAGCGCCTGCCAACAGGTAGCCCAGTTCATTCTGGATGAGGGCATAGGCCATGTCTTCGCCTTTTCCGCCATAAACCTTATCCCATTGACGAAAGCCATCCCGACTCAGCTTCACGAGCCAGGCATCAAACCCACCGGCACCTTTGGCATTGGTTTTACCAGCTATAACAAAGCCGCCTTCATGGGTAGCAATAAGGGAACCAGCTTCGCTCCAGCCCTTTTCGCCTAAGAATTTTGGCCATCCGGCCACCGGTTTGCCCTGGGCATTTACCTTTGTCACGTATACGTATCCTGTACCCGGCTCCGCTTTATTGTCGGTATTGCCGCATAAAACAAATCCGCCGTCACTGGCCTTTACAATACCTGAAATACCGGCAAACTGGTTTTTCCCTATCTCGGTTTCCCATGCCAGCGTATCTCCTTCCATTTTTGCCAGCCAGATATCGCCGTTTTTTTTATCGTTTTTAAACCCGGCTAACAGCGCACTGCCGTCGGGTGAGGTAAGGATGAACCTGCAAACATCGTCGCCTGCGCCTCCAAAGCGCAGTTCCTTTATTTTTTCACCCCGTTCATTGACCAGAACGACCCATGCATCCTTGCCGTTTTTGCCTCCGGTTGTGGTGGCCCCCGCCAGCAAAAACAGGCCATTGTACGTTTGAGCGACGCTGTAAAACACATTGTCTTCTTTATTCCCGTATAATTTTTCGAAGCGCGTCTGCCCTGTGCCCGGATCCGTGATGCGCAGATACCCGTCGGTACCGCCCTGGCTTTTTACCTGGGTAGCCCCCACGCTGATCAAATAGCCATTGGTGGCTTCGATTGCCGACTGAAAAGCCGCTGTTCCATGAGGGGTAAAATCCTTTTTCCAGACTTGTTTTATATTTTGCCCCAGCAGCATCGCCGGGAAAAGCATTGGGAAAATGAGTGAAATACGCATGGTGCTCGTTTTTTTACACACCGTCTGTTGGAGGGATGACGGGTTTTAGGATTAGGTTAATGACTACTCACTTTTAATACCAACGGTACAATGAATCCTTCGCTGCGCGATGCGGCATCAAATCCAATTTGATGGGGGAGGTAGGTAATATCGTTACGTGAAATTGCAAATTTTCCCAGAATTTTAAAAAGATTTTCGGTGAAATCGCCTTCCATCCGGCATAATCGTTCTGCCAATTGCTGAACAGTATCGATTTTCCGTTTGGAAAAAAGCACCACCAGAAAATCGTCGCCCGGGTGTTCGATCCGCAATACCTTCTGCGGCCCCGGTATGATGAGCTCAGACTGACCGGCTACAAAAAGAGGGCTTTCGTTCTGGTTTTCAAACCTTTCATTTAACCCTGCCTGACGCGGCCAGTGAAAATGGGCTTCTTGTTTGGCATCCACACTAAAAACGTACAGGTATTGCTCCTGTTCAGTAGCCTGCACCAGTAGCTGAAACCGTTGCCCAACCAGCCAGTCCTGCTTCTTCAATTGGTAGGTTTGCCCCTGAAGGAAGGCTTCGGACGTTTCAAAAACTGCCTCTCCCGACTGTTGCTGCCACCCATCAAAGTAGCGAAACTGAAAACGGCCGGATAATTCCAGCAGTTTTTTTCCAGTAGGTACCTGAGTGGCTAAAGGTTGCTGGTTGAGTTTTTCAGGTGCAACCAGATATAGTGCAAAAGCATATTTACAAAAATTGCCAAAATCCTTGTATTTGATCCAAATGTAGCCTTGATCTCCCCAGTTTTTCCCCCATGAGTTCATCAGGCGGAAAGCACCTTTGTGGTCGTCAAAGCCTACCACTACCATCGCGTGGCCACCTGCCGGCGCAGTATTGCCCAATTCCGGATGCCAGTAAACTGCATTGCGAAGATCGTAAAAATTGCGCAGGACGGACATCCCCACTACCACCGGTTTTTTTTGTGCCAAAACTTTTTTGACCCGAAGCACCTTGATGCCCGGGCTTTCTCCGGATCCAAACAAGGCGAGGTAATCCTCTATGGCGTAGCGTTTTGCATGGTTTTTTACAGAACTGTCGGGCAGTTGTTCACAATTGTTGACGTCAAAGTCAAAATGGCTGGCCAGACAATCACCATTGTCCACCAAAAACTGAAGGGCATCGGTCATACGGGATCCTTTTCCGCAGTCTTCGCTTTTGATTTGGTTGTATAAAAAGAGGGCCGAATGAGCATTGCGGGTAATGACCGTCTTGTCGGTACATTGATTCAGTACGGCGCGCTGAGTGGAAAGAGCCCCATAACCAACGGCCCAGCCTACACAGGAAAAAATGTAGCCCTGGTGACGCACTTCGGGAGTGTAGGGGGTCAGGTCAACGCTTGCAGGAAGGTCCGCTTTGCTGCCAGATTCAGCAGCCTGGCGCGGCTGGGCGTCGTAGTATTCGTCTTCGTACAGAAGGCCTGCAGCAAAGGTTTCTTCTGGTTGGGCATGGAGATGCAGGCTCAGAAGCAGGCCGCATCCGATCAGTACGTATTTCATGGTCAGGTATTTTTTGCGAAAATGGCGGCTGTGTTGCAATTGGGCCGGGGCGATTTTGGGGTGTAATGGCGGGAGCCACTCAAAGATTTGAGATGGCTCCCGTTTTTTATTCACAGGATTATACATTCACAGGGATAACAACATAGCAAATGGTTGTTTGCCTGAATGTGTCGCATGAAAGAATGAAGTGCCCAGGCAGGGTGCACTTTTTTGTAAAAAAATTATCAGCCCGATAAATCTACTCCTTCAAACAGCCTATTTTGATTCAAATGACTTTGGAGCATTTCCTTCCAACATGGCAGCAGAGCCGGTCCCCAGCGCAATGACTGACCTCAGGGCGTCTTCTGTTTTGATCTCCAAAAACTTTAGTTGCTCGCGCTTTACATGAAAAATAAAGCCGTTGGTAGGATTCGGCGCGGTGGGCACAAAAACTGTATAATAAACGCCATCTTGGGTTGAATCAACAACAAATCCGGTCATCAGGGTATCATTGGAATAAACATCCACCAAAACAACCTGGCGGAAAGGCATTTTTTCCTGCCCGAGTATTTGCCTGACTGTGTCGCGAAGCAACGTATAAAAAGGTGCTTTTCCCAGCCAGTTTTCTTCAATAAAAGTGAGCAACTGACGGCCCAGTTCCGTTCGAACCAGCAAACCGATTAAAAAAAAGAGAAAGATGACAATTGCAAAAGCCAGTAAGTCAACGATCCATCTGTTCACATCGCTCGAAAATGAAAGCAGATTGCTGACAGGGGCAAGCAGGGCCGAGATGAAATTAAAAACAACCTTGATCAGCGCTGCAAAAATGTAAATCGGCAAAACAACAACAATGCCGCCAAGAACGGTTGTAAAGAAAAACCGCCTTAACTTTTTGGCAAAAACCAAGGTGCGTTTGGAAACCATATTGAACAGATATTAGTGGTAAAAATGCCGGTTCAAAAATACATCAACAACCCCATAAACAGTTACGCCCCTTCATTGGTTAAAAGCGTCCTATCCTTTTATTGCTCAGAAGCAACATAACTTAAGTTTTGGCCAATAATCCAGTTGTTACTGCGAACTAAGCCGTTTAACAAATTCAGGCTGCAACAAATCCGTTATTTCAGAAAATGGAACGAATAATTTAATCTCCCCTGCGGCATAAGCGGCAATTTCATACGGCACATAATTGAAAAAAATGCCTTTTCCAGTAAGCCCGAAATTCTCTGTCAGGCCGATGCTGTCTTCAAACAAAACTTCACTCAGTGCTTGATCTGACTGCAGGTTGAATTGTCGCCGCAAAGCCCGTTCAAGAAAAACCGGGATTTTTTCTTCATAGCCCGGTTTAAATACATCCGTCAATTTAAACAGCTTCTGTTTTTTTAAATCATAGGTCACATAACCGGTTGCATACATGCCGTGGGCACCACCGTAATAGGAATAGGACAGGTAGCCAAGGGTAAGCAGGTTGTTTTGGTTGTAAGCGACCTCCGCTTTTGTAAACTCTTCATAATTCCACATTGCCATGGAAAAAACGTCGTCTCCTTCAATTGCTTCCAGGTCAACTTCTTCCCGGTATCGGGCAAAAAAATCGTCTTTCAGTACCTTGAACAAAGCGGGTACATCCCGGTATAACTGCCCCAGCGAATCCCCAACCATGCCGTTGCGAAGCTGGCGTTCTACAAACTGATCGAATGCAGCATCCTTCGTTTTTCGCGGCAGCAACCAGGATTGCCCAAAAGTAGCTTGTGGACTGCCTTTCAGTTCGGGTTTGAGTTTCAGCGAATCCAGCATGATGGAAACGTCGAAACCCAATGTACCCTCGGGGTAAGTTTCTTTCAACACAAATTTCAGCGTCCGGCTGCTGTCGCCGCTCATCCAGGTACCACTAAACAGGCCGTCTTCGCCGACTTTTCCTGAAAAAAAACCGCTGTATTCCAAGCCACTGCTTTCGCTTTCCGTGAGTATGAGTTTGTTGTTTTCATCGAGATAACCATATAGCTGAAGGGGCGATTCCATGCGGTTGTAATAATAACTGCCTGAAAAATCATAAGCTCCGCGGGCCTGTTCAAAATACCGCGAAGGTTCCTGCATCAAATCCATTGTAACGGGGATTTTCCCGATCGTACCTACAAAATGGAAATAAGCGCTGCCAGATTTGCCCAGGGGCGAAATGGGTTGTGCCATGACAACCGTGGAAACAGCAATGAACAATAGCTGGAGCACAAAAGAGCGAAAATTCAAAGCGTTCATTTTTTTGGTTTGAATAAGTTGAATGACTTTTTGCTGCCTTGTTGAAAAAGGCGCGGAAAGATACGGGAGTATGAAACAGATTGCACAGTTTTTTGCAGTTTTGCAGGTATGAATCGTCTTCAACACGAAACCAGCCCTTATTTGCGGCAACACGCGCACAATCCGGTAGATTGGTACGCCTGGAAACCCGAAGCGTTTGAACGCGCACGCCGGGAAGACAAACCCATTCTTGTCAGCATCGGTTATTCCACCTGCCATTGGTGCCACGTCATGGAGCGCGAGTCTTTTGAAGACAAAGATGTAGCGGATTATATGAACTTCCATTTCATCTGCATCAAAGTAGACCGGGAAGAACGCCCTGATGTGGATCAAATCTACATGGAAGCCTGCCAGGTGTTTTCAGGTTCAGGGGGCTGGCCCCTCAATTGTTTTCTCACTCCCGATGGCCGTCCGTATTACGCCGGAACTTATTTTCCGCCCTCAGCTGCCTACAACCGTCCTTCCTGGATACAAGTGTTGCAGCAAATGCAAACCGTTTACCGCACCCGCCGCGAGGTAGTAGAAGACCAGGCAAACCGGCTTTTGGAAATGATTCGGAAAACGGACCGCACTTTTGTATCCGACATTGCTCCCGTAACTGGCCTCGAAGGCGCTTTTACTCCGGAAACGCTGACCACCGTTTTTCAGCAATTCCAACGCCAATTTGACACTGTGGAAGGTGGCTTTGGCAGCGCTCCAAAATTTCCGGGCAGCATGTCGCTCCAATTCCTCCTGGAATATTATCACTATACCGGCAATCAGGCCGCTCTGGATCACGTGGTGCTTTCCATAGACAAGATGGTCATGGGCGGCATTTACGACCAACTCGGGGGCGGGTTTGCACGTTATGCAACTGATCGGGCCTGGCTGGTGCCGCATTTTGAAAAAATGCTCTACGACAACGCCCTGCTGGTCACCCTGCTTGCCGATGCTTACCGCGCTACAGGAAAAAGCTTGTACCGGGAAACCATCCGGGAAACGCTTGACTTCATCGAAAGAGAAATGACTTGTCCGGAAGGCGGGTTCTATTCCGCCTTAGATGCTGATTCAGAGGGCGTGGAAGGCAAATTTTATGTATGGACGAAAGCCGAAGTTGAAGCAGCCCTGGGCACGGATGCCCCGCTGTTTTGCGCTTTTTATGAGGTGACAGAAGCCGGTAACTGGGAACACCACAACATCCTTTGGAGACCTGCCTCACTGGAAACATTTGCTGCCGCCAAAAATCTTGACCCTGACGCAACAGCCTCCTTGCTCGGGCAATGCCGCGAAAAACTCCTGGCGATCCGCGCACAACGCATCCGCCCGGGATTGGATGACAAAATCCTCCTGGACTGGAATGCGCTGATGGTGTCTGCCTACGCCGGGGCTTGTGCAGCTACCGGCGAAGAAAAATACGCCCAGACGGCCCGCAGGCAACTCGATTTTTTGCTCCGGGCATTCCGGCAGGGAGAAGGCCTGGCCCTTTACCATACTTACAAAGATGGAACGGCCCAATACGACGCTTTTTTGGATGATTACGCGTTCCTGATCGCGGCCATGCTCGATGTATACGCGGTAGTTTTCGATCCTGCGCTGATCACCCTGGCCGGGCAATATGCACAGTATGTACTGGATCATTTTTGGGATTCAGGCAGCGGTTTGTTCTACTTTACTTCTGAAAAACAGACGGATGTTCTCTACCGTAAAAAAGAGCTTTACGACAATGCACAGCCCTCCGGCAATGCAACGATGGCACTCAACCTGCTGCGATTGAGCACATTAAGCGGAGAAATTACGCTGGCGCAAACTGCGACTCAAATGCTGCTGCAAATGAAAGAAGCAGTAGGGAAATACCCGTCTGCGTTTGCACGCTGGGCCAGCGCAATCGGCACACAGGCGCATCCACAGGGAGAAATTGCCCTGATTGGATCAGACGCTTTTAGGGCAGCTATTGCCCTGAATCGGGAATATCTGCCCCATGCCGTCGTCATGGCGGCGGAACAGGGAGATGATGCCTGGCCCTTGCTCGCAGGAAAAAACACGGGCGATGCACTTGATGTTTTTGTATGTAAAAACTATGCCTGCCAGATGCCCGTAAAAACTATAGCAGAAGCCGTGGCGATTTACAAAAGGAAATAAACATGAGCAGTTCTTTATTCTACCAATTCACCTGGGCCTGGATTGGGCTCGCCCTGGTTGCATTTGCCTATCTGTTGCGCCGGAATGCTCCCTATGGCCGCCACATACAACCGGGCTGGGGCCCTACCCTCTCCAACCGATTGGGCTGGTTTCTTATGGAATTCACGGTAATTGTCGTTTTTTTGATGGCCTTATTGTGGGAAAGCCAACCAATTTCCGGGCCTGTTTGGTTTTTTAGCAGCTGCTTTTTATTGCACTACCTGAATCGCAGCATTATTTTCCCGCTTCGCATGCGCACTGCCGGCAAACGCATGCCCGTAATCATTGTAGCCTCTGCCATGAGTTTCAACTTAGTAAATGGCTTTTTACTGGGCTATTGTTTTGCCAATTTATCCAATTATGGCCCGGATTGGTGGACAGATGCCCGTTTTTTGGTTGGGTTGACCCTTTTTGGGAGTGGGCTGGCACTCAATTGGTATTCTGATAACCAACTCATTAGTCTTCGAAAACCTGGCTCAACCGGGTATACCATTCCTCAAGGCGGGATGTTCAGGTGGGTCAGTTGCCCGAATTTATTGGGCGAAATGGTAGAGTGGACGGGATTCGCGCTCATGACCTGGTGCCTGCCTTCCTTTGCCTTTATGGTCTGGACGATCGCAAACCTGGCACCCCGCGCCATCGCGCACCACCGGTGGTACC
>JABWAJ010000674.1 GCA_013361075.1 Saprospiraceae bacterium
CATTCTCTTGACAGAGCATGACATCATACGAGGTTGTAAACATGGAGCACCGCTCTACCAGCGCGCACTGGTAGAGTGCTACTCCCCCATGTTGTTTACCGTAGCAAGGCGCTATGGCCGCGATCGCCATGCAGCCGAAGACATTTTGCAGGAGGCACTGCTCAAAATTTTCAGGGCCATTCCGAAATACGAACCCACAGGCTCTTTTGAAGCGTGGATGCGCCGCATTGTGGTCACCACTGCTTTGCAATCGTTAGACAAGAACTGGCACAAGCGGGAGGCAGGCAATCTGGATTACGCAGAGGAGCCCATTGCTCCACCCGACATTGATGCCCGGATGGGTGCAGAAGAATTGCTGCAACTGATTGCCAAACTTCCGGAAGGGTTTCGCCAGATTTTTAACCTGCACATTATTGAACAGTATCCGCACACCGAAATTGCCGTCATGCTGGGCATCACCGAAAGTACCTCGCGCTCTCAATTGACACGGGCCAGGCGCTTGTTGCAAAGCATGATTGCAGAACGGGAAAAAATAAGAATATGAGCGATCAAAACTTTGACCATCAAATAAAAGACAGTTTGGGTGATTACCACAGCAAATTGGATACCAGCGCGCTCTGGAAGCAGCTGGAGCCCCAACTTGCTGCCGATAAAAAACGCCGCCGGGGCATTTTCTGGTGGTGGAGCGGTGCAGGAGTTTTTGTGGCGTTTGGGGTTTGGGCATGGTTTGCCTTACAAAATCCGCAACTGAATGCCGATGGCATGGCAGTTGAAAATGGAGCAATTAAGCAATTGCCAGAAACGGCTGCTTCCGGCCTGACTTCCCCATCCCCGAACGGCACAGCAAGCCAGACAACGGCTTCCCCGGCAGCTCCGATTGAGCAAACAACCCAGGCTTCAGAAGAATCCGCCACAACCACGCCGGCACAGGCGCAGGCTATAGAAACGCAAAAAGGGCTTGTTTCCAGGGTCCCGAAATCGATTTCAAAGTCTGATCCGAAGCGCAGTTTGCCAAAAGCTGCAAGCAGCAATCCGATAACGAAGCAGGCACCCGGCCAGAGCCTGGTACCTGGTATCGTTCCGGATGCTGTGTCTGCAAGTCCGATTGCCACCGCAACTGACCCGCAATCAGGTTTCCGCAGGGCTGAGAACGTTGGATTTGGCCAACAGGAAGTAGCAAATGCTGCCATCAATCAGGAAAATACTCCGGTAAGTGACCCGGGCAACAAGGCGCTTGTCAGTGAAGCTCAACCTACGGGATTGTTGTCGCTGCCTGCATGGCAGGAATTGACACCTTCGCTGACCACCCGTCAAATGCCGCCGGTGCTTCATCTGGATGCAAAAAAACTTCCAAAAAAGAAGGCCAAAACGGATTTGCTGCTCCGCCCCAACTTTGAAATCGGCTATGCATTAAAAACATTGGAAGACTTCCTCCCAGACTCGTTACCCAACGCGCATGTACAGATTCGACGCGAAACGGAAGAAGCCCTGGAATACCTGCACGCCAACCTTCTGCTGGGTGCCCGCCACCATTCCGGCTGGTATGCGCTGACAGGATTGGGCTATACGAGCATCACAGAGCGCTTTTCTTTTATCACGGAACGTATGGAACGCGACAGTATAGAAGGCATCACCGAAATTTACATCAATGCCCAGGGCGACTCTATTTTTTCGAACGGCCTCGTAGAACGCACCCGGTACTTTACCTACCGCAAACGCACTTACAGCAGCTATACCTTGCTGGATGTGCCGCTGATCGTGGGGTATGATTGGGAAAAAGACCGCTGGTCATTCGGCGCTGAAGCCGGAGTTTTCTTCAATATTTCTATGAAAGCTAAAGGAGATGCGCTCGATCCCAACGCCGACTTCATCCGGCTGGAAGATACGGACTGGTTCAAGCCAGGCATTGGGATCAGCTACTACGGCAGCTTGCGAATTGGATATGCGCTGGATGAAAAAACGCGGGTTTCGCTGGGGCCAACGTTCCGATATGTACCGAATATTGCCGGCGACCCTGCCACTACTGGAAAGTTTAAACAACAGTACGGGTTGTTCGGGCTGAACATTGGCATTGCAAGGCGGTTTTAGCCCTTCGCCCAACAAAATGCTAACCTATACCTTCATTTCACAATAACAACTTTTTGGAATAAGTCGCACCAGCAATGGTGCGGCTTTTTTGTATGGCTGCGATCACCGGCACATCTGGTCACAAACTTGGGCCGAATGTGCCTGTCCTGTGGATAAATGCAACAGCCCGATTCCTGTTTTGAACCGTTTATTTGTGTTGCCGGAAAAGCCACGACATCATCGTGGAGTCGCTGTACGCGCCGATCCAGGAAAAATGGCCTACCTCCGGATATTGCGTAAAACCCGGGTGCGCGCCGGCCTTGGTAAGTGCACCAACCATCTCAAATGAAAAAGCAGGATTGACCGAGCGGTCTTCTGCACCGGTAAAAATCCAAATAGGAATGTGGGCAATTGACGGAGCTTTTGACGTATCCCCTCCGCCACAAACGGGCACAGCTGCCGCAAATAAATCCGGGTGCCGGGCAACAGCGTCAAACGTACCAAATCCCCCCATGGAAAGTCCGGTAATGTAAATCCGGTTGGTGTCAAT
>JABWAJ010000675.1 GCA_013361075.1 Saprospiraceae bacterium
TCAACCTGGGCCGCCTGAATGTCATCCGGCCCGGTCAGGGTATTGTGTACAAACAAGGTGCGGCATTGCGGGTCCATGTTTTCCAAAGCGTAGTGAATGGAGGTTTTTCCGCTCGCGCTGAAGCCGTCGAGTGAAATGCCGAATCCTTTATAAAAATCAACAAAGCCACCGGATTTGTACTGAAACAGGGCATCTTCGTGCGGCGTTTCCTGGTTGTGGATGCTGACCGTATGGCCAGGCCCGTTTACCGCGTTGATTAGTTGGAACAATTGGCGCGACACAGAATACGGGGCATGCGGCACGGCGCTTTTACGGTTGCCGTGCGCTGTGCTTTGACCGGCCAGTACCGGCTCTGCCTGATGAAAGGTAGTTGCTGCATTTGCATCAATCAGGAAGTCAAATGCTTCTACAAAGGTGTAGTAACGGATGCGGCTTTTTTCTTTTTGGGCAGCAGTGTCGAGTTTGTTGGAAATATCTCCTACCGCGACAATACCCGCTTCGTACATCTCCTGGTCGGCTTTTTCAATGGCGTCCAGGATTTCTTCCATGGGAATGTCCCGAAAGGAAACCACGTTGTAAATAAACGGCAAAAGACCAGTGCCTGTATCCACGCGCCCTTTCATGTGTGATAACTCCAGGTGGCAATGTGTATTGACAAAACCAGGTACAATGGCTCCCGGATGGTATTCCAAACTGGCCGGGTCGTGGGCATCGCGGGTTTCTACAGATAGAATTTTTCCGGCGTCATCGGTGATGACTACGCCGTTCTTTACAGGAGTTGAAGCTACAGGGTAGACGTAATCGGCAGTGATTTTGCGCATGACGGGTTGCAGGTTTTGTGCGCAGCGAAAATAGGAATAGAACAGTATTTATTTTAATAATGAGCGCATACCTTCAGGGGAGGGTATGTTTTTTGTTCAAAAAAATTGTATTTTTGTAAAAAGCTCAATATGACAAGCAACATCAGTATATACGATGAGGTAGCAAATTTTATGGCTGCGATGGATCCTGAAAAAGTCATAGCATTTAAACCTTCCCAAGCTAATCAGGAGCGACTTAATTTCTTGCTTGACAAAAGAAAGGAATCTGGATTGACGCTGGAAGAAACTAGCGAAGTCGAACATAATCTCATTATTAACCGGATCGTTGGCCTCGCTAAAGCCCGGGCTATGGATATTTTAAAAACATGAGACCAGCAATATCTGTCAGTTTAAAGAGACGAGTTGCCGAGCGAGCCCTATTTCGATGTGAGTATTGCAGATTAAATGAAGCCGTTTCATTTTATTCTTTCCACATTGATCACATCAAGAGCAGTAAACATGGAGGATTGTCCGTTTTTCAAAATTTAGCCTATGCTTGTCCGGATTGCAATTTCTACAAAGGATCAGATTTAGGTACTTTTGTAAAAGATGATGAATACCTGATACGATTCTTCAATCCCAGAATAGATGAATGGCATGTTCATTTTGAAATTCAAGATGGATTTATACAAGGTAAAACAAGTATTGGAGAAGCTACTGCTCTAATTCTCAGATTCAATGATCCGGATCGGCTTATTTTCAGAAAAGAATTGATTTCAATTTTTTTATATCCATAAATTATTAGACTTGCTGCGACGGAACAGCTTGGTGGTAAAAACGAGCAGCCGTTTTTAACCCTGGATGATTCCCATCAAAATAAGTCTGTTTACAATTTAATAGCTTTACGCAAAAAAGCAGCCCCAATCACGAGGCTGCCGAATGCTCCATTTCAAACCAAACTTAATATAGATTTTAGATGTCGGACGTTAGATGTCAGATATTGAATTTTTATTCAGCACTACGCTTACTCTTTCACTACCCGGATGGCGGGCACACCGGACAATCCAACGCTTACAAACCAAATGCCTGGCGGCAGTTCGGAAACCGTTTCTGAAAAATCATTCCGGCCTTCATGCAGTGTGATGGGCGTATTGCGTACCACCTTTCCTGAAGCGTCCTGCCAGCGCAGGAACGTGGAGGTCGCCATCGTAGCCCGGATGCAGATCTGTGCAGTTTCGGAAACCGGATTCGGGAACAGTACCATTGTCATCGCGTCAGCAGATGCCGGTATCCCTGAAATGTGGCCAGCCATGGGCAGAATACTCTCGGGCCCGGCCAGCGTATAGCGGGCCAGTTCATCCTGATTGTCAATTTCCACCCAATTTTCATTGGTATTTCGGTCGTGGATTGACAGAGGCACCCAGGAAATGCCCCCGTCGCCGCTGCGCCAAACGATGAGCTCGTTTTCATCCAATCCGCCCAATTCTGCATCGAGGTACCAGAAGCGCAATTGTGCATTCAACCCCTGGTTATGGTTTGGCAAAACCTCGTACCAACGGGCAATGCTGTTGCCGGCTGGCGTAGTCTGAGGAGCGAACCCCCGGCGGAATTCGGCGTAATCTTCGTGGTCGCTGTGCAATACTGCTAAGCCCAGATTGCCAGGTCCTGCATTATTTTCGGCACCTGCCAGTAGTTTTGCCCAAAGGGTTGCGTACCCGGTGCCGTCACCCCCAGCCATGCGGCTGTTGTCGTTTTCAAAATACAAGCTACTGCCTTCACTGCTCAGGTGCAGTGTTTGATCGCCGGGCAGCAG
>JABWAJ010000676.1 GCA_013361075.1 Saprospiraceae bacterium
AAAACACCAACGAATCAGAATTACCTATTCTTTTACTTGTAGATGACAATCAAGATGTAAGAACCATTTTAAAAGATATTTTCAAAGAAAACTATCAAATTATAGAAGCGGCAGATGGCGAACAAGCTTTAAAAATCGCCAAAAAAGAAATTCCGGATTGCATTATTTCCGATGTTATGATGCCAAAAATGGATGGATTTGAATTTACCAAACAAATTAAAACCAACGAATTAACTTCTTTCATTCCGGTTATTCTGTTAACCGCAAAAACATCAGACGAAGCTCATTTAGAAGGATTAAAAAGTACTGCCGATGCTTTTTTAACGAAACCTTTCAATAACGAAATAGTAAAAGCTACAGTTACACAATTAATAGCAGAACGCAAAAAACTGCATACGCGATATAGCCAAGAATTGGTTTTACGCCCGGTGGATATTGTCATAAATTCGGTAGAAGAAAAATTTATTGAAAAATTGCAACTCATTTTAAACAAAGAATTAGCTAACTCAGAATTTAGTTCAGACGACTTTGCTGCTTCCATCGGAATGAGTAGAATGCAGTTACATCGTAAATTAAAATCACTTTTAGGTGTTTCGACTTCCGAATTTTTACGAAATGAACGCTTAAAAGCCAGCACAGAATTACTCAAAAAAGGTAAAGCAAATATATCAGAAATTGCTTATTCTGTCGGGTTTAATGATGTATCCTATTTTTCAAAATGCTTCAAAGAAATGTATCATTGCACTCCAACTGAATACATGGAAAAATAGATATATACCTTCTGTAAAGTATTGATTTTATTGACGATAGATCATTGATGCATGAAAATTGAGGAGGGGAGGCTGATATCCGGGGTGCCGGAATGGGATCAAATCCTGAAGCCCTCAAGCGGCTGGCAATCCGTGGACTGGCGGGAATTATACCGTTACCGCGACCTGCTTTACTTTCTCGTACTTCGGGGCATCAAAGCCAAATACGCACAATCCGTGCTTGGCATAGGCTGGGCCATCATCCAGCCGCTGTTTACCACCCTGGTGTTTACGGTCGTTTTTGGCAACCTCGCCGGCATCAGCTCTGATGGCGTGCCCTACATCGTATTCAGTTTTGCCGCCATGGTACCCTGGAACTATTTTTCCGGTACCCTGACGGATGCTGCTACCAGTTTGGTCACCAATGCGAGCATGATCACCAAAGTATATTTTCCCAGAATTGTATTGCCCTTGTCTGCGGCCTTTGCCAAGCTGCTCGATTTTCTGATTGGTATGGTGGTCATGGCTGGCTTTATGGTCTATTATGGTTTTGTACCCGGATGGGAAATGCTGCTACTGCCCCTGCTTATCGCCATCCTGTTGTTTTGTTCGCTTGGCCTTGGCATGATTTTGTCCGCCATGGCCGTGCAGTACCGCGACGTCAAACACGCCAGTACTTTTATGGTGCAATTGCTCATGTACGCGGCCCCTGTGGTTTACCCGGCCTCCAAAGTACCGGATGCCTGGCTGTTTTGGTACAGCCTGAACCCCATGGTCGGCGTCATCGAAGGATTTCGGTCAGCCTTGCTGGATACCCAGCCCATGCCCTGGGATCTGATGCTTGAGGGCGGACTGGTTTCCCTGGCCCTTTTTGTTTTCGGTGCGTACTATTTCCGCCGAATGGAAAAGGTGTTTGCAGATGTAGCGTAGGTTAGCCCTCGACTATCGCTCAAGGAGCACTTTCGACTGTAGGTGGCGTTTTTATGGAAGATTCCGTAATCTTTGAAAGAAATCTATAAGAATGAATTCATCTACCTCAAAATTGAGGCCACTCCACACCATCCTCTAACCTTTAACCTTTATTCTTTTTGAGCACCGTCATCCAGGTTCAAAACCTCTCCAAGCGCTACCGCATCGGGCTGAAAGAAAAACGACACGATACGTTTGCACAACAGATATTGGCCACGATCAAAGCACCGCTGGAAAACTTTCGCCAATTGCGCTCCATGAGCAAATTTGGCGCAGACGACGAAAGCGTTTTTTGGGCGTTGCGCGACATCAATTTTGAAGTGCAGCAAGGGGAAGTCCTCGGCATCATTGGCCACAATGGAGCCGGAAAAAGTACCCTGCTCAAAATCCTAAGCAAAATTACCGAACCCACCAGCGGCGAAGTGCGCATCAGAGGCCGCATTGCTGCCCTGCTTGAAGTCGGTACGGGGTTTCACCAGGACCTCACGGGGCGCGAAAACATCTACATGAATGGCACCATCCTCGGGATGAGCAAAAAAGAAATTGACCGGAAACTGGACGAAATCATTGATTTCAGCGGGGTGGAAACTTATGTGGATACTCCCGTTAAGTTTTATTCCTCCGGGATGAAAGTACGGCTGGGTTTTGCAGTGGCAGCGCATTTAGAGCCGGAAATTTTGGTAATTGATGAGGTACTGGCTGTTGGAGATGCGGAGTTTCAGAAAAAATGCCTGGGGAAAATGGAAGACGTAGCCGCTCAGGGGAAAACGGTATTATTTGTCAGCCATAATATGATGGCAGTGCGGAATTTATGCAGGCAGGGACTGGTGCTCAAGAATGGGAGCTTAATGTTTCATGGTGAAACCGAAGCGGCCATTGATTTTTACC
>JABWAJ010000677.1 GCA_013361075.1 Saprospiraceae bacterium
CCGGTGACCGCCACCCGCCGTTCCCGTTTTTGTGCCTCATCGTATCCGGTGGACATACGCAAATCGTACTGGTGCACAGCTACGCGGGCATGGAAATCATCGGCCAGACCATTGACGATGCCGCAGGAGAGGCGTTTGACAAAACCGGTAAATTGCTGGGGTTGGATTATCCTGCAGGGCCACTCATAGACCGGTTGGCCGCAACAGGAAAACCGGTTTTCGATTTCCCGGAGCCTCAGCTATCCGGATTGGATTTCAGTTTCAGCGGAATCAAGACCTCCATCCTTTATTTTTTGAGAAAAGAAATGGAGCGCAACCCTTTGTTCATCCAGGATCATCTGCCCGATATCTGCGCTTCTGTGCAAACCCGCATCGTCAGCATCCTGATGAACAAGCTCAAAAAAGCTGTTGAGCAAACCGGTATCCGTCACGTTGCGCTTGCCGGAGGCGTGTCTGCCAATTCTGCACTTCGCGAAGCGCTGCTTTCCACTGCTGCCACCCTGAATTGGGAAGCTTACATTCCCAAATTTGAATATTGCACCGATAATGCCGCCATGATCGCTGTTGCCGGGTATTACAAATACCTGGACGGAGATTTTTGCGACCATACTGCAACGCCGGTGGCGCGATGGGCCATGTAAAGAGGGAAAAAAACACCTCCCGGGTATTGCTACCCTTGGAGGCGTTTCAGGTATGAAGCACTACACTCAACTATCTCGATACAACAAGGGGTTTGGCAGTGAATGAACCATCTTCGCCCTGGGCTTTTACCCAATAGATCCCTGAGGGCAATTGCCCAACCGGTAGCCGCCATTCCGAAGCACCGGTTTCCCGGAACAATTCGGACACTTTTTTTCCGGTAGCATCGTAAACTTCGAGGCGACGGACTTCCTGGCCGGAAAACAAGACCCGGACTTCGTTACTTGCAGGGTTGGGCATGACTTTCATTTCAACCCGGGCGCCGATCGTTTCTTCGTCCGAAGAAACGAGGGGAGAACAACTGTTTCCCAGATTCGAAAAACATCCGTCAAAATGATTTTGTAAGACGTCAACGCGGTCGTACATGGCCGCGACATTTTCCAGCGGTGTTGCCCCAGGTTGCTGGGTAAAAGAGAAAGCGACGATGAGTTCATTTACTGCGCCGGGGTCCAGCCTGAACGGGCCGAAAGTGCTGAGCATGCGCCGGTTGCCGGGGGTATTGTCTGCAGTGACTTCCGAATCTCCGCTGGGATCGTTTGGGTCGTCGGGGTAAGGAAACCCGCCATTGGCCACAGCAGTGCCATCCACTTGTTGCCCGCTCAGCAGCCGGTAATATTCGACCGGAGTACCCGGGTCTATACCGTTGTTTCCAATCGGAAACAAGGCACGAACGGGCACTTCCTGTGCGCCTTCGCTTAAGGGGCCCCGTAAAAAATCTATGGCCACCACCGGTGGATTGGCTCCATAAAAACCTTCGTCATCGGGATCACTATTGTACCCAAATATCAACTGGCGATCCGGATCGCACCCGGCAAAATCATCATTAAAATTTCCAATTTCGATGTCGGTAAATATGCCGAAATACGTATCAAAAATCTGCTCCACACCCAATGAAATGATTTTATAGTTCACAAAAACGACATCGTTCAGCGGGTTGTCTGCTTCCTGACAGCCATAAGTAAAAACTGTCGCCTGCACTTCTACATTCATCCGTTGGCCTCCGGTTTGGGTATGCGCAATGGCATCGTGGAACGCAAACCACAACATTTCGTCCGCAATCGGGGCATTCTCCAGGCATCCCCTTATTCCCAGTACAGGAAAATCGCCTCTGTGCGGGTCATAGGTTCCGGTCCCGTCATTGTCCCAATAAGGTGCCAGGTTCGAAGGCGTAAAGGGCAAGGTCATCCCCTGGTTGTAATCACTAAAAAAGAGGTTGTCTTTGCCCGGCCAGCCAAATATGGCCGAAATGGGATTGTCAACTACGCCGTTGTCGGCGAAATCAGCCCGGTGTGCTTCAATTTGTTCGCGGGTCACCCGCCAAATCTTATTGAGCGGCGAAAAACCTGTTGCATTTTCCGGATGAAGTCCGGTTTGAAAATCAGCCATGCCATTTTGGTTGTAGAGCTGCGCAGCAACTTTCAGGTTTCCACCGGCATCAAGCCCCCCCAGCCAAAGGCCTGCGCCCCGCAATGCGGTAATTTCGGGCTGCCCGGGCGCATAGGGGACAATAAACTGCCCCTGGGAAAAATCCTGAAACAGCGCCCCATTGGATTGAACAACGGCTTTGATGTTGTTGCGCTGCAAGACCGCAGTCACGGATGGTTGTTGTGCCAGGGCCTCCCCTGTGCCTGCAAAAGTCAGCATTGCTGAGAATAAGTAACAGAATCGTTTCATAAGTCCATGTTTTGCCACGCAAGATAGGTTTCAAAAAAAAGGACGGTTGGTGAATATTCAGGAATAATCAGGTTTTAAAACCAAAGACACAACAAAAGGGTCAAGACCTGATATATGATTTATTGTTTTTATTTGTCAGGTTTGAGAAAAAAAACACCCCGGCCATCGAAAAGATAGCCGGGGTGCGGGTTATGGATCAGATCAGACCCCGTTAATTCGCCGGATC
>JABWAJ010000087.1 GCA_013361075.1 Saprospiraceae bacterium
CCTTGCTCCTGCCTTTGGACAGGAAGCTGTAAAAATTCAACATGAGTTCCTGCGTCTTTTTATCGCTGACCGACCACAGCGAAGTCACAATGCTTTTTGCCCCGGCATAAGAAAAAGCACGCGCGAGGCTGACGACCCCTTCGCCGCGCTGGAGTTCGCCCAAACCTGTTTCACAAGCTGACAACGTAACCAGGTCGGCATTGAGCGAATAGTTGTACAGGTCGCGAACATACAACAGGTTTTGAGCGCTGCTGTCTTTTTTTTCGCTGAAGGCAAGGAAGGAGTATTCCCCGAACCGGTCGTTGGCCTGGCCGTGGGTAGCCAGATGCAGGATGCGGTAATGCGGTGCCAGGCTGTCAAAAGCCGGTTTGTTCGCTTCATCGCCATATCGCGGCGTCCCCCCCATAAGTTTGGTAATATTGGCTACTTCGATGCCCGCAAAAGGAAGCGGCAAAAGATCCTTCCGCACCTGATCGGTATAGGTAAATAAATTGCTCAGCAAGGTGGTATCACCGGAAAAGTAGGGGGCCATGCCCAGCACCATCTCCGTCGGATTTTGCCGGTGTTGTTTTTCGCGCATTTCTTTCCAAAGAGTAGCGGAATAACAATAGTTGATCGAATGATTGCGCAACAGGTAAGGATGTCCTGAAAAACGGTGAGGGGTTGCAGGGTTTTCCGTCAGCAGGGCTTCGAAGGGGAGATAACTCAATGCGCCGTCAGGAATGATCAAAAGCCGGGGTTTAAGCCTGTCTTTTACAGGGAGAATCAGTTTTTCATACAAAAGGTGCGCGCTTCGGCAATACGCAGCGGGTGCCTCATCGCGTTGGGCATCGGTAAGTGCTATCCGGCTGTCGTAGCGGTCGCTGATTGCTCTGCGCATGGCTGCTACAAGGCTGTCCAGCGGGAAATCTTTTTTTAGTTCGATGGTATGAAAATCGTCTTTGTTGACCACGAACACAAATATGGCGCTGTCGCCCACAAAATATTCCAACAGTGTCTGGTTTTGCAAATGGGTGTCTTGTTGCAAGGCTGCTGCACTGGTTGTAGCCAGTTGGTATTTGAGGTCATAATAAGCAGGGTATTCCTGCTTAAACAATCCCCGCAGGGTATCGTATTGCTGCCGCAGGTCAAACAGGTGCGAAGAAATGGCGAGGACAACGCTGTCTGTTTCGCTGAGTCCCGCATCGAGTTTTTCCCGGCGCTGTCGCTCCCGCCAGGCGATATCTACCCGAAGGTTGTACTCCTGTTCCAGCAAATTACCCGGGATATTGGCAAACCGAAGGGCATCATTTTCTTTTATTTTGGCGCGCAGTTGGGCCGCTTTGCTTTGTTCTGCATAATCGAATGCTGCCCGGCGCAGGCTGTCGTTTCCATCCAGCGCGGCGGTCAAAAGCGAGGTTTGGATGGCGTTTTCGTAAACGCCATAGTTGCTTTCCAGGAGTTGGGCTTTTGAGCCTTCCGTGCTGATGTTGTTTTGCTGGTGCTGAAGGGCTGCAAGGGCTTGTTGGGCGTAAGAGAGGGCTGTGTCGAGTTGGGGGCGGGAGTGGGTAAAAAAATATTGTTTCAAATAAAATGCTTTCGCCAATGACAATACATCTACCAATTTATCAATATCAGAAGTTTTAAAAAAATCATACTGCTTGTCATAGGCTAAAGAAGTTATTGCTTTTTCCAAAAAATGAAGTGTGAGAGAATTACTATCCAATTTGTTAAATGCAAAAGCTAAATTGTAAAGGGAAGATATCATATCAGGGTGATGAATCCAGAGTTTCCTGTACCTGATTTCCAATGCTTTTTCAATAAAGGCTATTGATTTTTCATAATCACCTTTTTCAAAATAAATACTACCCAAATTATTATAGGATTCTGCCGTTTCTGGGTGCTCTTCACCAAATGATTTTAGTCTGATATTCAATGCTTTATTCTGCCAATATAAAGCAGAGTCAAGATCTAATGCATCCTGATAAACAACACTCATGTTGTTGTAAATAGCTGAAATTTCGGGGTGGTTTTCGCCTAAAACACTCAAAGAGACAGGTAATGATTCTTTATAATAATATTTAGACTTTTCATAGTCCGATTTTCCATAATAGGCCCTTGCCAAAAGCCTATAAGTAAGAGCAATGTTAGGGTGATCAGGTTGAAGTATGTTCCTCTCTATGCTTAAAGCTTTCCCGAAGTAAGATGCAGCTTTTTCGTAATCATCAAAATCTGAATAAGAAATACCTAAATTTTTGTACGAGGCGGCCAAATCGGGGTGAAGAGGCGGCAATATCTTTTGCCTTAGTTCCAGCGCTTTTTTACGATATTCGATTGATTTATTCAACTCTCCTTTAACAGAAAAAAGGTTGCCCAGATTATTATAAGAATCACCAATAGACGGATGAAAATTACCTAAAATACTTAATCTGACAGACAAAGCATTATTCATGTTTTCATAAGCCTTGTCAAAGTCCCCTAAATCTTGATATATAATTCCTAAGTTATCATAACAGGATGCTGACAAAGTACTATTGGCATTTGAAAGCAAGACACGATCCAATGCCTTTTGAAAATATTTCAATGCCTGAAAATAATCACCTTTTCCCTCAAAAGAAATCCCGGCATTAGTGAGCGAAGAAATGACCAGACGATCATCTGGTTTTAGCTTTTTTTCTCTGATTGACAATGCTTTCAAGTGATAGGTTAAACCGCTATCGTAATTACCCATTCTATTATAACACAAACCAATGTTATTATAAAAATTACATACGCTCAAGTCTTCTTCTCCAACCTCCTTAATTTTCAAAAACATGCCTTTGTTAAAAAAATCAATGGCCTCTTTGTATTTTCCTAAGTTATTATAGCAAAGCGCCAGGTTATTGTATGATACGACTAAACCAGGGCTTTCCGGTCCGGAATTGCTGATTTTTATATCTATAGCTCTTTCATGGCAATTTATGGCCTCTTCGTATTTCCCATTATCATTTAAAACCAAACCCAATTGATTGTATGACAATACTATGTCTGAATGATTGGGTTCTAAAATAGCCTTTCTTATTTCTAATGCTTTGTTGTGAAATTCAATGGATTTATCAAAATTTTCGAGTTTACTCAAAACCATACCCAATCTAAAATAAACCTGTGCTGCTTCAAGCGATTGCACGCCAAGTATTTCTACTCTTATGTCCAGTACTTGTTCGTAAACGGCAATAGCCTCGCTGTATTTATCTTGAAACTCATTAGCCCTTCCTATCTGATAATAAACTTTTGCATATTCTAAACTGGCTCTTCCTGTGACTTGCGCATAGATTTCAGAGGCTTTTGTCAACCTAACTAATGCTTCTTTATTTTTTTCTTCCTTTATTAGAACAATTCCCTCCTCCAGCAACCGGTTCGCCAGCGCGGTATCCGCCAACGTATACCGGGTCAGGGTATCCGGTGTTTGAGCCCCAAGGCCCTTCACCACAAAAGCAAAAAAAATCAGGAAAAAGAAGTGGCGTATACTCATATTGTTTCAATAATTAGCGCTTGTAAAAATACATCATTACTGTTGTTTTTGTCAACAAGACGTTTACTAAACTTTGAAAGTTTAGCAAACGGTGTTCCAATTTTTAAAAGAAAAATTGCCGGCAAACAGGTTCGTTCGCCGGCAACAAAACAATCAACAGCAAGCAACTGTTTTAATTATTCTTGTCCAATTGCTGTATTTGGTAGGCTTCGTCTGCAGCTTTATTCTCCCAGGTGCGGGCCATCTCTTCATTGCCCATCTGCCGCCAGAATTTGGCATTTTCCAAAGCTTTTACGCGTTCAGTGTCGTAGCTGCGGCGCAGGTCAGCCTGCTGGACGTCGGCGCGGATGCCCATACTCAGATTGTAGCTTTGCCCGAAAGTGACATTGCGGGTGGTATTGGCTTCAAGGTTGGCTAGTTCGCGATCTTTTTGAGCTTTGTGCGCGTCTAAAGAACACCGGTAGGTATAAGCCAGGGAAGCTTGTCCCGGTCGGCTGAGGGTGAGTCGGGAACCGTTCTTTGAAACATTCCAGCTTGCACTCAGGTTGCCGCTGAAATCATAAATGTACAATACGCCGTTTGCAATTTTGTACGACCCTCCAAACCACAAGGTGCCCCCATTCGATAAAGTTTCTGAAAAGCCACCGTATGCGCTGAAATGCAACCAGTCATCCCCGTTTTCCCAAATGCCTTCGATGCTGTTTACCTGGTTGGATTGTGTGTATACAACCTCTTCATCCTCCACCTCTTCCTCCAGTAAACCTTCGATGAGGCCCTCCACAAATCCGGTAACAAAAGCTTCCAGTAAATCTTCGCCAAAGCTGCTCTGGGCGGAAATTTTATTAATTGGAGAACAAGCAAAGGAAAAACATGCGATCAAAATGAAAAAATTTTTCATGGCTGTGTATTTTAAAAGTTAGTTGATTTGAAAAAATGAAGGATAGAATTTGGGGCTGTGTAAAGAGGCCTTAATACACAACCCCATATTTCATTGATATGGATCAGGTAATGGTTAATCCCAATCTGCTGCCACATCCAGACCCAGCAGGCTAAGTGGGCTTACTCCGCAAAGCCTGGCAATTGCGTTTCCGATTCTAAGCCAGTCTCTCCAGGTTAGATCATTGCCAGACCCGCCGTAACTTATGCTGCTCCCCGAACCTGGTGAGACTTCGTAGTCACCATCAACCCCGAGTTTGTCCAGAATCAGCCCGATCATATCAAAAAGATCATCGCAGGCACGCAGTTCTTTCTTTTTTACGGTTATCCCCATCTGCTGCATAAGGGATGGTTTTAAGGCTTCCAGGTGAAAGCTGTATATCCCCAGATCGGAAAAGTCCTTAAATTCTTTAATGTCCGTAACCGGTACATTTGCATGGTAACTAATCAGTGTTTTGAGCGATCGTTTTACCAATTTTCGCGCTTTCATGATGAATGATGTTGATGTGTGTGAAATTAAGTTGCTTACATCCCATTAGTGCAGGCGGCTCCAACGGCGTACCCAACCGAATTGATTTTTTTAAAAAAAATTTTCATCTCCTTGAAAAATGGAGAAATGATGAGATTTTTGTATTGTTTTCTGATTTTTCTGATCAAAGTTGGGTACCAATACTGTAAAAATTGCATCAATGCAGGCGATCAATCAAGTGTGGACAGATGAACGGCTGGAAGCAGCCATTTGCGGAGCTCAGGCAGATCGGGAAGCTGCACTCCGGCACCTGTTTGGCGGCCGAAAACAGATGGATCGGGTAAAAAAATACGTGGTAAACCATGGTGGTACGGAAGCCGATGGCCAGGATGTATTTCAGGATGCGGTTGTTTTGTTTGAGCGAAATATCCGGCAGGGAAAATACAACCGCCAGAGCGCGCTGGAAACCTATTTTTTTGCCATTGTGAAATGGCACTGGTTGACCCTTCGGCGTCGGATAAAGCCAGAAGTTGAATTCAACCCTTCAACTTACGACGAGCAGGAGCAGCCCGTTGATGTCAAAATCATTTCAGATGACCATCGGGAGGTGCTCAACAGCGCACTGACTTTGGTTGGCGATAAATGTAAAAAAATACTCCTGCTTACGGGTTTGAGTCTTTCCAATGAAGAAATTGCCCGTGAAATGGGGATAAGCAGCCCTGAAATGGCTAAAAAAGATGTCTTTCGTTGCCGGGAGCGGTTTCGCGAACTGATTCGCCAACGCCCTGGTTTAGAAGCGATTTTACAATCTATGCTTAGAAAATGAACCCAAATCTATTGGATAAAATTGAGGCGTACTTAGACAATGCGCTAAGCACGGAAGAAAAAGCAGCATTTGAACAGGCCGTCGCTGAGGATCAGGCATTGGCCGAAGAGGTCGCTATATTCCAGTTGGAACGGGAGGGCCGGGAGTTGCTCATTGAGGCTGAATTACGGGAAAAGCTGTTGCAATGGAATGCCGCTGAAGAAGATGACCGGGATCTAACTAACCGGGAAATTCCTGAAAATTCCGCGCAGAAAAAAAAGCCAGCCAACTGGCGATTGATCCTTCTTTTGTCCGTGTTCTCCTCCTTAGCCGTTTTACTCGCCTGGTGGTATTGGCCTTTAGAGCCGTCCGTGAACCAGCAATCCTTGCCCGAACCATCCGTTACGACTCCCCGGAATTCTCCGCCACCCATCCTTCAACAGGAAGAAAAAGCCCCCGTCGTTCAGGGTGAGCCGTCCATAAAAAAAACGACGCCGAAGGTGACGACACCGGAAACCAATTCAGAACAACAACTCGCCATAGCCTACTATGAGCGTTCAGAAGGGGCTGATGTATTGCGGGGCGACGGAACTGCAACTCCGGCCTCCACACCTTTGCAGGCTGCAAAAGATGATTATCGCAGTAAAAATTTTGCCCGTGCTGCCGCAACTTTGAAAAAAATACCGGAAGGCGATCCCTACTATTGGCAAGCTCAGGATTTGCTGGGCCACACGTTGTTCAGCGAAAAAAACTATGCTGAAGCAGCTAAGGCATTCCGCCATATTTCAGACCGCAACAACAACGAAAGAGGAGAAAAAGCACGGTGGTACCTGGCGTTGTCTCTGATCGCTGGTGGTCAGTCTGATGAAGCAACCGCATTATTGAAAAACATCAGCAATGACGCCGAACCTGAAATGCAGGAATGGGCCAAGGCTTTGCTGGAAGCATTGGGCCGCAGATAGGAAAGCTCAATGCGGGAACGCAATCAGAAATCGCTTAGCTTAAGGATGGCACCCTGATTGCCCGGAGTAGATTTATATCCCAAATTCTACCTGAATCATACCCAAAAACCAATCTCTGGTGCCAGCTTCATCATAACTGCTTTGATAGCCCACGTGCCCCTGCAATTTGATCCGGTGCTTGTTGATGTACTTGTTGACGCCTACCAACACCTCGCGCTGATTTTTGAGCGGCGATCCTGCTTCCGGGTTCACCTGGCTGTACCGGACCACGGCCTCCCAAAAATTGCGGGTGGTGTAGCTGTACTGTGCATTCATTCCCATGCCGCCGGAAACTGCTACGAGGTCGCCCGTTGCATCCGCTGCCTGCAATACACTGCTTTTCCGGCGCATCCATTCCACTAAGCAAGCATGCCCTTTCCATTTAAAGGAAAGGTCTGAAATCCAGGTATTCATGTCTACGCCCTGCGCCAGTGGGATACCCAACTGGCCGCCACTTTGCCGGGTTCGTTCATTCCTGCTAAACGTGAGGGCCAGGGAGAGTTTGGGTCTGGGTTCAAATTCGAGGTCGCCTTCCGAATAATCTCCACTGTTGGTGAATTCGCCAAAGGGGAGCCATTCACCACGCACCGTGTACGCCAGGCCGTTGTCGGTTCGGGTAATGTTTCGGCCTTCCCCTGTAGAAATGGCCGCTTTTCCGTTAAATACCATTTGGTGCAACTGGCCGGAATAGTAGCCAAATACCCCGAAATCGCGGTCGAGTGTAAACGAGGCATTGGCGATGGATCGGTCTGCAAACTGCAAATTGCCCGATGAGGTCACCCGCTGCCGGTTGCCGGGGAGTTTCGACTGGCCAAAGCCGACGTAAAACTGAGGGTTAAAATGGTAATAAACGATGGCGTCCCGAATGATCTTAGCCTCGCCTCCATTGTCAAAATCCTGATCGGCCCGCGAAAAAGCCAACTGGATATAGTATTGAAAATCGGGGGTTCCCACAAATCCGTCGAAGCGCAACCGCAGCCGCCGAATCCTGGCCTCAAAGTCATTGACCGACAAGTCCTCGGTACTGTTGGTTTTTATGCCGATCCGGTTTTGCATCCGGAAACGGATATTCAGCAAAAAGATAGAATCTTTGGATACGGAAAGGCCTTTGGATACGCTGATCATGGCCCGTTCGTCGGTTTCGTTTTGAGCGGAAGCGGGGAAGTAAAGCGCCAAAAGCAAGGTGCCGGAGAACAGGAGTCTTGATAAGGCTGGCATCAGATACGAGGTTGCCCATTTTATTTCGGGTTCCGGGAAAACAGGTTTTCTCATCGCAACTTTTTGTTTTGATCACAGGGCGGCAAAGCTATGAAAATTGCCAGGCTTTTCTGTGGTCGCCAGCTTCAGCTGGTGGGCCTATGTTCAGGAAATTGTTTTTTGGAGGACTTGTGTTTCAACAATTAGTTATCTTGCAGGGGATTGAGTAATCGTGGGATAAAACCCGCTATTGCACTAAACTTCAAAACCAGTTCTATTCCTTATGGTTGAAAGGCCGACCAAAGAAAGTATAGCATATCACGAAGCCGGGCATTTTGTGATCAACTCTATGCTAAGGCAAATCCCTTTTACAATATACCTCGAGATGAAATTTCCACCCCCTGAAAACATTGAAATAAATGAAGAAAGAAGCGAAGGCCAAGTAACAGGCATAGGGATACCTATTACTAATTGGACCGAAGAATCAAGAATAAAAATCGCTGGATATTTGCTCAACTATCCCACATTTTATATAAACAATAAAGCAATGGCTGTAGCGAACATTTTATGCGCAATGGCTGGGTTTGCTTCGGATACTTCTTTTATAAATACACATAGAGATAACTTTGGAGGAGTAAAGGGTGAAGTAATTGACTACAAAGGAAGCTTTAGTAAACTCATTGATTATGTTCTTCCAGGGAAGTTTGATAGAGACCACCCTGAACGGAATAAAGTCATTGCTCAAACAACAACTTCACTGAAAAAAGATTTAAAGGATTTTTTTAAATTACCTGAAGTTGAAGAAGCGTTGCATTTAGTTGCGCGTAGTGTTCTTGTTAAAGAGAAAGATAGCGAAGGATATCAGAGAATTGAGAAAGAAGAACTTGTAGATTTAAATAATATGGTGCAGGGGTTAACGGTTAGCCGAATTAAGAATTTAAAAGAATTAATCGCCAAATATGTGGATGTGGATGCAGGAATCTAATCAACATTCATTTTAAAGATAACTTAAGCACTTGACGTGCTTTAACACCAAAAACTGAAACGCATAATTTGGTATTAAAGGAATCCTTAGCTTTGCAACAAAGTACCGGGCAAATGAAAAATAAAGGCAGCACTCACACCTTATCCGTCACCAACTTTGCACAGATAGAATCAGGTAAAGTTGTGTTTGGCGACTTCACATTGCTGGTGGGACCGCAAGCCAGTGGGAAGAGCCTTTTCCTGCAATTATTGAAATTGCTTGTAGACAAGGAAAACATATCCAGTATCCTGAAAACCAACGGATACGACTGGGGAAAAAACAGCAAACACCTGTTAGAGTTATTTTTTGGCGAAGGAATGTCTGGTATGTGGAAGCAGAACACAATTGTGGAATTTGACAAAGCGAAAGTAACTTCCGCCGACTATTTTCTACCCAAGCAGAGTAAGCTATCCAGAGAAGAAAGCCTGTTTTACATTCCCGCGCAGCGCGTTACAACAATGATACAGGGCTGGCCCCGGAGCTTTGGGGCTTTTGAAATTGGCGACCCCTATGTGATGAAGGCATTTGGCGAAACGCTGCGTATTCTAATGGAAAAAGAATCTGGTAATGGTCATGGTCAATCAGATGTGTTCCCCAGACTTGGCAAAATGAACAGTTCTTTGCGTGAAGAGATTGACAAAGCGATTTTTTATGGTGCCACAGTAAAGCTGGATAAACGGACACTGAAACGGCGGTTCATGCTGCACCTTGGCGATAGCGAATTGCCCTTAATGTCGTGGTCAGCGGGGCAGAAAGAGTTTTTACCCTTGCTGTTGTCTTTATATCATTTGGTCCCTTCGTCGAAGGTTTCCAGAAAGGAAGATATAGAATGGGTTGTCATTGAAGAACCGGAAATGGGTCTACACCCGAAGGCAATTCAGGCAGTGATGTTGCTTTGCTTTGAACTTTTGGAACGGGGATATAAAGTGGTCATTTCCACCCACTCACCCGTGCTGTTGGAGCTTGCCTGGGCGATGAACTATGTACAATCCATGAACGGCAAAGCAGAAGATCTGGCAACGCTTTTTGCAACTAAAAAGGCCAGTCTCAAAAAGCTTTATACAAACGTCATTGACAATAAATCCTTCAAAACCTATTATTTCCAGCGCAATAAAAGCGAGGTACTCACCAAAGACATATCCAGTCTTAATGCAGGGAGCGATGATGCTGCCGAAGCCACCTGGGGAGGCCTTTCTGAATTTTCAGGCCGTGCAGCCGAAGTTATTTCAAAACTGGCTGCACATGGCTAAGGGAAAAACCATCAAATTCAGGGAAGCCGTACTCGCTACTCCGGAAATCAACGCTTGTTATGTACAGGGGCTGAGAGCTTTGGGAAAATACAGTAAAAAGGTTGAACTCTCAGACGCTGGCAAAGCAGAAGGCAGCGTAGATGTAGATGAATGTGTATCAAGACTACATCCCAATGACAACCGTTGGGACTATGCTTTGGGCTACGATGGCGAGGCTTATTTCGTGGAAGTTCATTCTGCAAATACTGGAGAAGTAAGTACCGTATTGCGAAAACTGCAATGGCTAAAAGATTGGCTGAATACCCAAGCTCCGGAAATAAATAATATTAAAGCAAAACATAGAACACCATTCTATTGGATACAATCCGGCAAATTCGATATCCCGAAGACTTCTCCACAGCATAGGCAATTGGTAAGTGCAGGCTTAATGCCCATTCGAAAATTGATACTTTAACGAACAATTCCTTTCCCTCGCTTTCTCCCAAAAAACATCCCAACCCTCAACAACCCCAAAAACCGGTTTGCGTTTCTGAATTTCCCGGAATCAGGCACTCCTGCCTGTGAGCACAGCTAAAGTTAAGCATGACCGCGACACCATTAGCAATGAGGTAACTTTCTCAAAATGAAGCATGGTCATTCTGGCCCGATTTGTCCTGAATCTGTCCCCACCAATCGGCATATCCTGCCGAACTTTGTCCCAAAATCCACCATTTACGATGCCAAACCAACTGCAAAAACATAAAAGTGCCTCCGCAAAATTCAATACCTGGTTGTCCCGATTTTTCCTCGTCACAAAATTCGGGATGGTATTTTACGCTGCTTTTTTATTCCCGTTCAACCTCAGAGCCCAGTCAGCCGACAGCATTCGGCCGCTTCCGCCTGTACAATGGATGCGCACCCAAACCGTCGACATTCACCACATCGCCCTCGACCTCCGATTCGATTTTGCAAAAAAACAAGCCCTCGGGGAAGCAGAAATTACCCTTTCCCTGCTTGCGCCAACCACCCAAATCACCCTCGATGCAGGGTTTATGACGATCCAGTCCGTGGCCATAAAAGGCTGTACGGAGAAAGATACCCCCGTCAATTTCACGTATGAAGGCGGCGACAAAAACGACAACCTCCTCATCCCGCTCGACCGAAAATACGACGCCTGCGAAAAACTCACCCTTCGCATCGCCTACCACACCAATTACCACAACGACAGCGACCCGAACAACCTCTGGGGCAGCTACGGCAAGGGACTGCGTTTCTTCTCCCCTACCTCCACCGAACCCCGAAAGCGCCGTCAAATCTGGAGCATGGGCGAACCCTACGGCAACCGCTACTGGTTTCCCGGATGGGATGCACCAGGCGACTTCCGCACGACCGAACTCCGGGCCACAGTGGAGCAACCGCTGACCGTCATTTCCAATGGAAAATTGGTTTCAAAAAAGAATAACCCCGACGCAACCACCACGTTTCACTGGAAAATGGATACGCCCCATGCCAACCACCAAACCTCGATCGTCGTAGGCGAATACCTGGATTTTCAGCAAACGTGGAACGGCATCGAACTGCACAATTTCGGCTACCCCGATGAGCAGGCGGCTACCCGGGCAAGCGTAGAACGGCTGCCCGATATGGTGCGTTTTTTTTCGGAAATTACTGGAAATCAATACCCCTACCCTACTTATAACCAAATATTTGTGCAAGATTTCCCCTGGGGTGGCGGGCACAACATCGGCAGCTCAACCATTTCCGAAAACATGATTGACGACTTCGGCACACACGCCGATTTTTTCTACCTCTGGGATGGCGTAGAAGCACAGGATCTTGCCGCGCAATGGTTCGGCAACCTGCTCACCCCCCGCGACTGGCAGGATGCCTGGCTATCCAAATCTTTCGCTTTTTATTTCGATTGCCTGTATACCGAATACAAAAACGGGCACGACGAAATGCTGCTCTGGAACCGCAATTTCCAGCACACAACCTGGCTGGCAGACTGGCAGGCAGGCATCCGGAAGCCCGTCGTTACTCGCCATTACGACGATCCGGCAACGATGGCCTTTGATAATTTTCCGCTGCGGGGCGCTATGGTACTGCACCTGCTGCGTAAGCATCTGGGCGACGATAATTGGCGCAAAGCCATCCAATTTTATGTAAAGAATAACGCAGGCAAGTTGGTGACAACTGAGGATTTCCGCAAAGCCATTGAAGCAACTACGGGTCAGCCGATGGACTGGTTTTTTGACCAATGGGTGTACCGAACCGGGCATCCGGTATTTGAGGTTTTAAAAAATTACGACAAAAAAAATCATCAATTGACGCTAACCGTCAATCAGTTGCAAAAACCAGATCCAAAGAATCCTTACCCACAAGTCGAGTTTTTTCAGGGGAAAATAGAAGTGGAAATTGACGGGCGCATCGAGCAAATCTGGCTGAAACCCACCGAACAAAATACTTTCGCTTTTGCCGCTGACACCGAGCCAAAATTGGTCAATTTCGATGTTGAAAGCACCTGGATCAAAGAATTGGTTTTTGAAAAAACGCCCGAAGAATTGATGTACTTGCTCCAATACTCGCAAGACATCGTTGCCCGCCGCGCAGCCCTGTTTGAACTCGCCGCCTGGTACCAAAAAGAGGACACGCCCGCAAGTAAAAAAAACGACATTGAAGCCGCTCTGCGTTCGGTCATTTCGGGCAATGCCTACTGGCGCCTGCGCAATTCAGCTCTGCTGACGCTGCAAAACTTAGTGGCGGGCCAGCCACTTGACAAGGTTACGGAAACCCTGCTGCTGGACCTCATCAAAACTGAAAAATCGTGGCTTCGCAGTGCGGGCATCACCTTTTTGGGCATGGCCAAAGACCCGAAACACGCCGACCTGTTCATCCAATATTTCAACGACGCAAGCGACCGGGTGGTGAACGCTGCCGCCAATGCGCTGGGAAAAAGTAAAAGTCCCAAAGCCTTCAGGGCTTTGACAAAATTAATAGACAAGCCCTCTTGGAAAAACCAAAGCCTGATCTCAGCGCTAAACGGCCTGCGGGAACTTGGAGACCCGCGCGGTGCAGCGCTGGCGCTTGATGCCCTGAAAGACGAAAAATCTGCTCCCCGTTGGACGCTCGCCACCCCAATCTGGGATTTTCGCCTGGCCGCCGCCGAAACTCTGGTCGCCCTGGGCAAAGCCAACGAAGGCTATCCAATTGTTGATCAACGATTTAAAAAATCAATAACCGAAAACGATGTGAACGACATTTTCGCCAACGTGCTGTTGATGGTCACACTCGGCGACGCTCGGGGGTTAGAGGTTTTTCCGGTATTGCGGTCAACCTTTAAGGATGATGCCAACGCGCTGAAAGCAGTGGATGGGTATGAAGAACAATTGAGAAATGCGTTGAAATAATGATCAAAATTTTCAAACCATACAACATGAAAAAATCACAAATCAACCCAATGCCCAAATACTTCGACCGCTATATCAACCTCATTGAGGACGTGGAATTAGACGAGGCGATGGGCAACAGCTTAAGCGAATTGGCTAATTTTGACTGGGACAAATGCCGGCAACTCGGCCTGAATGCTTACGCTCCCGGAAAATGGACAGCGCCGGATATCCTTCAGCACCTGCTCGACTGGGAACGGATTATGACCTACCGGGCATTGGGCTTTGCACGCGGCGCCTTTAACAAAGCGCCAGGTCACGACGAAAACCTCATGGCCCAAAATGCAGGAGCCAATGCGCGCAGCATTGATGATTTGGTAGCCGACATGACTGCTTTGCGGCACTCAACCCGGCTTTTTTTCAACAGCCTCAGCGACGCCCAGCTCGGGAAATCAGGCATTTGCTGG